>JBOFSX010000114.1:0-18467 GCA_051651765.1 Anaeroplasmataceae bacterium
AATTATTCTAGAGCTATTACCAGCGATAATATCTGAGTCAGAACCAGGGGTACCAAAACCATATGATTGACTTACACCTTCATGAAAATATAATAGATTTTGCGCTACTATAGGCGTAAGAGTTTCTGTTCCATCATCATTAGATACATTTTGTGCACCGTATTCTGGATTTGATAGTAATAATTTATTTTTTGAAGTATAAACATCAATAACAAAGAATTCAAAATCAATAGGATTACCTTTTTCTTCATTTAAAGTGGTATTCTCGATAATAGATTTGTATAATTTATAAATATTTTCTTCCATTGCCAAATGTTCAGCGTTATCAGATGGTACAAAATTATTATCATATATAAACAAAAATAGGTTATCTACAGAAGATGATTTTCTTAATTTATCAAATTCAGAATAAGAAATGTATCTATCTTCTATTTTTAAACCTTCTCTATTTTTAAATTTATAATATTTTTCATCACCTTTTATGAATACTACACATAGTACTATGATCAACGTTGTTAATAAAACTGCAGTTATGCTACTTGAAAGAATTATCCAAAACTTTTTAGTTTTAGGTGTTCTAACTTTTTTTACAGATCTTGCCAAATAAACCAACTCCTCTTATTTTTATATTATAACCAATATAATAATATTAATCAAATATTTATTTTCACACAATTACTTTAAATCGAATGAACTTATTACTTTAATAATTCTAACAATCTCATCTTTATTAATAGAACTAACAGCTACTCTTATTGCATTTTCAAGAGCTAAAACATAAATATCATTATCAACTAAATAATCTACAAGCTTTTGTGGGTTTACAGCTGGAATGGTAACAAAAAAACCACAATCATAAGGTAGAGTTTCAACTTTATTTCTTGAAGCCTCATCTATTAGTAACTCTGCTCTTTCTACAATCAATTTCGAAGCCACTGATAATTCTTTTTCAAAATCACTTAGATTATTTAAAAATACATGTTTTACAATATTCATACCAATTAAACTTGTAGCCGACCACTTCGCTCTTGAACTATATTCATTAGCATTAATGAAGTCCGTTATTACCTGTTCATTTTTAGAAATAGCTATTTGTGCTCCAACTCTGAATCCATATAGTCCTAGTGTTTTAGAAGCACTAAAAGCAATAACACACAATGCACTATCATTTAAGGTAGAAAATAACTTCAAATTTTTTCTAGATGCAGCCAACCCTCTTTTATCATAATCAATGTATGCCATATCATATACTAAAATGACAGGTGTACCATCTTTAGACAATGAATTGACAAGAGATATAAGACTTACCCATTCATCATATTTCATAGTATAACCAGTAGGATTTTGACAAGGATCATTAACAACAATCAATATTCTTTCTTGTTTGCTTTTTAATAGTTGACATTTTTTTTCAAGATCTACTATATTAAATCTGTTATAATCATCAAATAAATTATATGTATCGAAATTTAAGTGTTCTTCTGTAGCAATTTGTTTATAGTTTGACCACATGTAATTTGGAAAAAGAACAACATCATTTAAATTCAAATAATTTGAAAACGTGTTAGATAATGCGCCAGTTCCTCCAGGTGTTGCAATAACACTAATATTTGATTTAGATTCTACTTCCGTTAATGTTTCTTTAAATACCCACTTTTTAACTGCTTCGTGAAAATCTTTATCTCCAGATGCAATTCCGTACGGATACATCTCAGATTTTGATAAAGTTTTAATAATCTTTTCTACTGTATTAAAAACGAATAGTTGATTTTTATCATCATAAAGCATTCCAAGAGTAGCATCGATTACATTTGGATTATTAAGTTTTTTTTCTCTAGCAATCTTACCGATTAAAAGAGCATTTCCTTTATTTTCTTTTTTTAAAGAATGATCAGATAATAATCTCATTTTCCCTCCGCTTGAGTTTTAATTAGAATTTCTATTTCATCGGATGAATAGATTTCTATATTATTTTTCATTAATAAACGCGATGTAATTCCCATATTACCAATTAATTTATTAGAAAATGTTCCATCATAAATAAAATATTTAGCACATGAGGGACTTTTTTCTTTGAGTAATGCAAGATTAACATTATTGTCTATAGCAATTTTAAGTGCTTTGTTTGCTCCCATATCAAATTCTTTTGTTACATCAATACCATCTTTGTTGATAACAACACTGCCATAAATTTCTGATGGACTTCTAGGAATTGATAGTCCCCCTAAAACTTCTGGACAAACTTTAATTAAATCAAATAAAGTCTCAAGTTTGCTAAGTTCATCTATATAATTAGACTTTCCATCGTATTTACAATTATCTCCACATAAGCATGCGCTGATAAGCAATTTTGGTTTCAAATTAGAAAATATCCTTAAGTACAATTGTTTGAAGTCTATCAGGACCAACAGAAAACATTGATACTTGCGTGTTTGTTACTTCTTCTATTTTTCTTAAATACTTTTGTGCATTTAAAGGTAATTCTTCAAAAGAAGTTACGTTTGTAATGTCTTCATCCCATCCATCAAGTTCAATGTATACAGGTTTGCATTTTTTAAAATCATCAAGAAGGCTAGGAATATAATTAATTTTTTTACCATCAATTTCATACTCCACACAAATTTTAAGCTTTTTCACTCCAGATAAAACATCAAGTAGCATTAAAGAAATATAATTAACTCCACTTACTCTATTTGTATGTCTAAGAATTACTGCATCCAAATAACCTATTCTTCTAGGTCTTTTTGTAACGGTTCCGTATTCGTTACCTCTTTCTCTTATGTAGTGAGATAATTCATCATCGAATTCAGTAGGAAAAGGACCTTCGCCTACGCGTGTTGAATAAGCTTTACAGATTCCTAAAACATTTTGAATGTGTCTTGGTGCTATTCCACAATTTAGGGGAATTGCTGCAGCTGTTGGACTAGAAGATGTAACATATGGATATGTCCCATGATCAATACATAACATAACACCTTGTGCACCTTCAAAAAGGATTTTAGATTTTTTGTCTAATTCATCATTTAATAAAACCGACGTATCACAAATAAATTCTTTTAACTCTAATCCTAAATTATAATATTGATTTAGTAAATCCTCTAAATCTTGTTCTTCAATATTTAATGATTTTAATTCTAAATTCTTAACAGCTAATGTTTGTACCAAACGTTCTTTTAAACTCTCTTTATTTAAAAGATCACCCATTCTAATACCTATTCTGCTAGCTTTATCTGCATAACAAGGACCTATACCTTTTGCTGTAGTCCCTATCTTATTATCGCCTTTTAGAAGTTCAAGTGCTTTATCTATTAAAATATGATACGGCATAACTACATTAGCTCTATTTGAAATAAATAGTTTAAAATTTGTTATTCCTTTAGTTTTTAATAACTTTATTTCATCTAGCACTGCTACTGGATTTATAGCCATCCCATTAGCCATTACATTTTTTATATTAGGATTAAAAATCCCACTTGGAATACTTTGAAGAGCATATTTATTACCATCAAATATAATTGTATGTCCTGCATTGTTTCCACCTTGGTATCTAACAACCACTTCAGCTTTAGAGGCTAGAAAATCAGTAACTTTTCCTTTTCCCTCATCGCCCCATTGTGTACCTACAATTACTAAATTATTGCTCATAAGTTATCTCCATATTCCGAGTTAAGTTCACTCATTCTAAATTTAGGTTTTTTAAAAGATACCTATAAACTTACGTAAAATATCACTATATTATTATATCAAAATAAGTAGAGTTTATAAAGATTTAAATATAGTAAATTGTATAATATTTTACAAGTTTGAGTTTAAATTATAAAGAAACTTACCTAAGTAAGTTTCTTTATGTAATCTATTAATTCAAGTCCGTCATTTATATATAAATCAGAATTCAAAATTAAATCATCTTTAAATATGTTATTATATTCATCATATATAGCGACTGATTTATATGAATTTTGTTTTAATGTCTTTAAAGCATATAATGCATCCTCAATAACTAAAACATCAGATTTATTCATGTTTAAGTACTTTAAGGCCTCATCATAAATTAAACAAGAAATTCTTTTATTTGTGTTAAATTCATTAGCACAGAAAATACAATCAATGTATTGATGTAAATTATGTTGCTGTAAATATTGATCTACAAAAATTCTGTAAGATTCCGTACAAATGCATATTTTGTAACTATTCTCTTTTAAAAATTTAATCAATTTTAAAATACCTTTTTTCAGCTTAATGCTTTTAAGGTGATGCATTATAACAAAATCATACATATCAGTTACTATTTCATCAACCGTCATTTCGTTATTATGATACTTATTAATAAATATAGCTTGTTCTTTATCATTATAAGTTTTAAACAATGAATTTAATCTTTCATAATCTTCCACAATATAATTATTGTATTTAAAATATAATGACGCAAAATTATGCCAAAAGTTCATACTATCGATCATAGTTCCATCAAAATCTAATATTATCGCTTTAATCATAAAAACCATCTCTATCAAATGTTTCTTTAAATATATTCAAAAAATTGACAAGGTTTACTAGATGTAACTCGTTTTCAATTTTTGTTTTGTCATATAGAATTGTTATTTGTTTGTTAATGTATCTTAGCTGAATTCTATCATGGTCTTTTGATAGATTAAAAATCATATCACCATTAATTTTATTACTAACTTCAACGCTAAAACTTAAAGAGATTGTGTGGTTATTTAAATATAGTATTTTATCTATACCTAATTGATTACATAATATTCTAAACAACTTATCATACATGTAAAACTTAAGTTCATTATTAAAATAAGAGAATCTGTCTAATAGTTCATCTTCTAATTTGTTTAAATCAGTTAACGTTCGTATTTTATCAATTTTTTTATGAATTTCTATTCTTACATCTTCGTTACTTATATAATTTGTGTCAATATGGTAACTAGCTCCCGTTTTAAGGTTAGGGTACAAAACGTTAGCGTGTTTAACTTCATCACCATTAGATTTAATATTACCGCTTAAGTTTGATTTATTTGCATTTGTAATTTCTTCTTCTAATATGCGCATATATGTATCTATACCAATACTATCTACAAATCCACTTTGCTCATCTCCTAAAATATTACCTGCACCACGAATGCTTAAATCTCTCATTGCAATTTTGAATCCACTTCCTAGATCACTGTACTCTTTTAATGCTTCTAGCCTTTGAATTGCTTCTAAAGTTAATTTTCTTTCATTATCATACATCAAATATGCATATGCTACTTTATCACTTCTTCCGACCCTTCCTCTAATTTGATAAAGTTGGGATAGACCGAATTGATTTGCATCATGAACTAGAATTGTATTTGCATCCGGTATATCAATACCGGTTTCAATAATAGTAGTACATAGAAGTACATCAAATTCTTTATCGATAAACTTGCATAATGTATCTTCTAATTCTTCTTTTTTAAGTTGACCATGACCTATACATATTTTTGCTGAAGGGATGAGTTTTTGTAACTTTTCATATATAGCATAAATACTCTCAACTTTATTATACAAATAAAAAACCTGCCCACCTCGTGCTATTTCTTTGCTTATAGCATCTTTAATGATTACATCGTTTCTCTCCAAAATATATGTTTGTATAGGATATCTATTCAACGGCGGTGTTTCAATCATACTTAAATCTTTTAATCCAACAATAGACATTTGAAGCGTTCTAGGTATTGGAGTAGCTGATAAAGTTATCGTATCAACACTGATTTTAAGTTCTTTAATTTTTTCTTTGTGAGTTACACCAAATCTTTGCTCCTCATCAACTATAAGTAGTCCAAGGTCCTTATATTTAACTAAGGGATTAAGTAATCCGTGAGTACCTATAATAACATCGACATTACCTAAGCTAAGATTATTAAGTATTTCTTTTCGTTTTGTTGAACTCACAAATCTATTGTATAATTCAACCTTAAATCCATACTTTTCTAGTCTTGATTTAAATGTATGATAATGTTGTCTTGTAAGTATAGTTGTAGGGGCTAAAATACAAACCTGTTTTGAATCTAAAATTGCTTTAAAGCAAGCTCTAATAGCTAGTTCCGTTTTTCCATAACCAACATCAGCACAAATTAATCTATCCATTGGTTTACTACTTTCCATATCACATTTAATTTCTTCAAAAGCTCTTTTTTGATCAACTGTTAATTCAAATAAAAAATCTTTTTCAAATTCAATGATTTCTTCATTATCTTTAGTAAACGCAAAACCTTCAGCTATTTTTCTATTAGCATACAACTTAATTAATTTATCAGTTAAGTCTCTTACTTTTTCACGTACTTTAATTTTTGTTCTACTCCAAGATGATGAAGAAATATCTGTTAAGGTTACAAGACTATCGTAATTAGAATATTTTTGAATCATATTAATTTGTTCTAAAGGAATATATAAGGATGATTTTTTTGCATAAGTAATATGTATATAATCTCTTTTTAATCCACCTTCATCTTTAGTAATTAGACCTTCGTATTTTCCTATCCCATAATTATAATGAACTACATAGTCACCTATATTTAATTCATCATGTTTTGATATCTTGGTAGAGTTTTTAAAAATAGACTTAAACTTAGCTTTTCTTTTAATTGCTTTTAATTCAAATAATGTTTCATCATTTATGACTATTAAATCATCATAAACTAATTCAAAACTAGGAAAGTACAAATCATTAAATAAGTAAATGCCATTAGCGTTAATGTTTTTTTCATTTAAAAAATAGTTGATATTATTAAGAGTTAATAAGTCTTTTGTAAATTCGAAATAATTTGAATTTGAAAAACACACAATTACTTTTTTTGTTAGTAGTGAATTTTTAAACAACGTTACAATTTTTGATTTATCTGCCTTTAAATCATTATTTTTTTCACTATTCACTTTTATACTGTTAATATTTTCATTGTAATTTGAATAAACATTTACCTTATCTAACAAATAATTTATATTCATAAACAGTTCAATATTTAATAAGTTATTTAAATCACTAATAACGTCATGATTATTTACAGAATCAACCATGTGATTGTATAAATCACAAGATTGTTGAGTTTCTAACATATAAATTCTTTTATTAGTTTTGAAGTCCAATATTGTATTGTGCAAATTAAGTAATGGTAAATACTTTATTAAATAGTCTTTATTATTTGATAACCCAATCGCTTCTAAATCTGATTGGATTCTATCCATAGTTGAACTTTTTATATTTAAGGTATTATCTTTTTTATCAATCAGATATGATGTAATCAGTTGATCTTCTTCTATAGTAGATAACATTTCAGTTACTGGCAAAATCTCTATTGATTCTATTTTATCAAGTGATCTTTGGGTATTAATATCAAACGTCTTAATTGTCTCTATTTCATCATCGAAAAAATCTAATCGTATTGGATTTTGATAATTAAGGGGGAATATATCAATAATGCTTCCTCTTCTGCTAAAATGTCCAGTACTTACAACGGTATATGTATTTGTATAACCTAATCTAATTAGTTTGTTTAGTAAATCTTGCATGTTATATGTATCATTTATACTTAACTTAAGAATCGACTGTTCAAATCTTTCTTTAGGAAACTGAAACTTTAATGCACCACTTAAATTGGTAATAACAACTTGTTTTTTATTATCAAGTAAATTTATTAACGTGTTAATTCTTTCATATTTAAAGTCTCCATTAGATAATAATAATTCAAACGATAAAATTTCATCTGCAGGATAAAATAATACATTATCAGTTCCTATTATTTTTGATAGTTGCTCATAATAAAAAACAGACAAATTAATATCTGGTAAAATAATAAATATAGACTTGTCTGATTCAATGTACTCTTGTTGAATCAAATAAAAATTAAAACTATCATTAGAATCTAATAAATTTATATTATCAGACTCCATGATAGTGTTAATTTTAGAATTATTAATAAGAAACTTCATTAATTAACCTCCTTAAAAAAAGTATATTAAAAGAGATAAAACATAAGTTTTTCCAAAAGATCTGTGAGTAAATAAGTAAATGAATCCAAAAAGGATATTTAATAGTAAATATATAAACCAAAAGCTATTTATTCCAAAAATGGTATGATAAATACCGAAAGTTAACATAGAAAACAACCCGCCTAATGGCAACAAAATGAATTTTGATTTTTTCAAATCAAATAATGATTCAAATGCATATTGAGAATGTTCAATAATAAGTGTTACATTTAATAACATAGCTGCATAGAATAACCACTTAGCCATAGCAGCGTATAGCTCTAAAAACGTAAATTTTTCACCAATATCATATATTATTTTAATGTTAAATCCGCAAAAAGCACTTATTATAAATATTGTTAATACACAAAGAAGTATTAGAATGACAAGTCTTTTATTAGATAACCTTTTAATTTTTACTTTATTTGGTTTTGCATTCATCTTTTTAATTACTAAAAATTTTAAAACAAAAAATAAAGCTATCATAACAATTGCGTTAAATGCATAAAAGAAAACAGGGTCGACTTGGCCATAGTAAATCTTAGTGTATAATGGTTTTAATAAAATAACAAAATTAGATATTAATATAATTAGTAAAGCCAAAAGTGCAACTATAAAGTGTTTTTTTGCCTTAACTGAATCTCTTACAAAAATCTGGTTACTATCTTCTTCTAAAGTTTCATTTACACTTTGTGGATTTAAAGATAAATTTTTATTTTTCATATTACACCCCTATAGTAAATCCTTTAAAAAGATATTTTGTAATCTTCTACTATCACTTATTTTTTTCTTGTATAATTTGTTTATATCTTTAAAACTATTAGAATAAGTTTGGGAACTTTTAAAAAAATCCGTTCTATAAGCTTGGTCCATATATTTAATTTTAATGACCAAATCTCGCGCTTTCGTTATATACTTTGTAAAATATTCATCGTCATTAACTTTATCTGATTTTATAAATTTTACATTATTAGCATTAATAAAATACACATCATCATATAAAAATTCACCATATCCTCTTGAGTAAATAACATTACCATCGTCATTAGAAAATAGGTTAGAACCATAGTAAACATTAGAGTAATATCTAATCCCTAATAAATCTAAAATTGTTGGAACTATGTCAGCTGATCCACTGAATCTTGTATTAATATTCGTTCCATTTTTTTCTTTATAAGACTCTACTAAATCCGTATCCATGATCATTAATGGTACGTTGAATAGTTCGGTATAATCTCTACCTCTAGAAGTAGCGTCATCTATACTTTCAATATCTCGTACGTATTCGCTCAATCCTTCATAATACCCTCTATGGTCTCCAAACATAACAATAACTGTGTCATCAATTAAATTATTAGTTTCAAGATATTCAAACATTATACCTATCGCTCTATCTACATCCATTGCAGCGGCTAAATATGTAGCAAATATCTTATCTTCTTTTTTAATTTCATTATTATTTTTAGAATCGGGTTTATCGTAGTATATACCTTTCTCTTCTAATAACGTATAATATTGTTCTAAGTTTTTTCTTTTTGCCGAATACATTCCATGCATTGTAATCGTTGTAATGTACGTATTAAATTTTTTATCAGTTGGGAACATTTCATTTTTATTAGTTTCCATCATTAAGCTATCTAAAGGTCTTTCACCCGTATTTTCACCTAAATCCATATCTTCAAAAAATTTCACGTTGTCAAATCCAAGAGTTGGCATGTATTTTGATCTGTTGTAAAAATTAGATGTACCGTTGTGGTAATATGCAGTTTGGATATTATTAGGACCATAAAATTCTTTCATTACATTTGGTAAACTCTGAGATAAAGTGTTTTTATAGTATGCATAATTTGTATATTCATCTAAGGGATAACTACCGATAATACTATAATTTTCAGATATATCCGTTTTCTCATGAGCGTTATAGTTAGAAAAAACAACTGAAGAGTTAAATAATTTATAAAAATTAGGATATAGTTCCTCTAAATCAGCTTCGTCTAAAAAATGTCCATTTGGATATCTTTCAAGATTTTTAATGAACGCAAACCACTCAAATGTTTCACCTAATATTGTTATTACATTTTTTCCTTTAGCTGTTCCAAAATATTCACTAGGTTCAGCAATTTCTTTTGTAAGACTATTATATATTTCAGATTCTGGCAATAATTCAATATCATTAAATAAAAGACCTTTATACATTTCATTAACAAAATTAGAAGTAATACCATATTGTTTATATTTTGAATTTGAAGTTGATGTAAGTAACTCTTCATATATATCTCTATTTTCATTATTCAAACCCTTAGCTGTAGCTACATTAAACCCTAAAAATATAAATATAAAACAAATTAATGTAGCGTTAAATATAACTCTATGTACTGTTTTTAAGCCTTCCGGTTTATATGCTTTAGCGCCTCTAATTCCGTATACTATAAATAAAGCAACAGCTATACCTATTATAAAACAAAACCAAAAATTAACAGGTAAATTTTCCATTATTCCCATTGCTTCATTTCTAAGATCAAACATTGAAAAGTCAAAATATTGTCCATTCATTTCAAAAAGAATTAAGAAAAAAGTGTTCATTAATGCTTGGGAAAGTACAAACAATGAAGCAACAATTGTTTTGGCCTTTTTATTTGTCACTAAAAACAATATGATTGAAGTGCTAGCCAAAATAGTAAGTATATATCTTGGATCTTTTATGTAAAATACTTTGTCTGTAAAAGCAACACCCATAAGTTCTATCAAAAATGCCAGAATAGCATATACTAAAACAATTATATTGTTTTTTAAAAAACTCGTTATTAATCTCATAAATCTATCCTTTCCTATTTTGATAAAAATGTTCTAAGTATTATAAATGTTAAATATGCTAGGTAAATTGTAACTAATACAATTCCTTTTTTTCTACTTATCTTATATCCAAAAAAAGCAAAAGTAAAAACTAATACAGTAACAAATAACATAATTAAAATATCTTGAAGCATAGCTGTATTAATACCTAAATTTGTAATACTAGCTGCGGCTCCTACTATAAAAATTGTATTAAAAATATTAGAACCAATAATATTACCAAATGCAATATCGTTTTGTCCTTTTCTTGCCGCAACAACAGATGTGACTAACTCTGGCAATGATGTAGCGATAGCTACGATAGTTAATCCTACTAATGTAGTAGCCATAGTTGGGTCTAAGCCAAATCCTATAGCTGCTTTGGTAGCTAATATTCTAGCAGGTGTTGCAACAAATTCAGCGCCTACTATAATACCAGTTAAACCTAAGATCAATAGTAAAATCGAAATAGGTGTTTTTAGTAATTTAATGTTGTCTTCTTCTTCAGTAATTTCATCACTATCAGATAATACTAACCCTTTTTTTGTAATTAACTGCATTACTTCAGGGTCATTAGTAAAATGTTGCCTAGGCTTTAGCGCTCCTCTTATTAACATATACATAAATGCCGCTAAAAGTAATAAAAGAACTAATCCTTCTCCTCTTGCTATAACATTAACGGCAGTACCTGTTAATAAAACATCAAAAGAAAAAATAACAAGACATACAGTAGATAAAATTAAAAATGGTAATTCTTTTTTACATATACTTTTCTTAATAGCTATTGGTGTAATTATGGAGCTTAACCCCAAAACTACTAGTAAATTCATAATATTAGAGCCGATTACATTTCCCATAGCTATATCTGCAGTAATTCCTTCTTTTGCAGCTTTAAGAGAAGCCGTTATACTAACTGCTAATTCAGGTGCACTAGTACCAAAAGAAACTATTGTTAACCCTATAATTAGAGGTGAAATTTTCCATTTTCTTGCAACAGATGATGATGACATAACAAATATGTCAGCTCCTTTAATAAGTAGACCTACACCAATTGCTAAAAATAATATATTTAAAAATATACTCATTATATCCCCCCTATATAGTTAAACAAAGTGCTTACGCACTTTGCTTTGTTAATATTGATGTTAATTTTAAGTAGTCATAGTTTAAAATGAATTTTTCTATAACTTCGTTTATTATATTAAATTTACTAGAAACTTCAAGTAAATCGCTTTGACTAAACTTTCCAAGCACGAAATCATTAACAGCTATTAGCTTATCTCTACCAATACCTATTTTAAGTCGTAAGTAATCATTTGTATGAAAACATGCACTAATGCTCTTAAGTCCGTTGTGTCCACCTGACGATCCTGTATCTCTTAATCTTAGTTTTCCTAGTTTCATATCTAAATCATCAACCAAAATTAATATATTACAAACATCTACTTTATAATATCTAGCTACATCTAAAATAGATTTTCCGCTAAGATTCATAAATGTTTCTGGCTTTAAAACTATAAATTTATTTTCCTGTATAGATGAAAATGCTATTTGTCCTTGAAACTTCTTTTCGCTTTTAAAATTTAAATCATATTTTTTTGCAAAGTTATCAAGAGCAATAAATCCTATGTTATGTCTTGTATTTTCATATTGTCTACCAGGATTACCTAGTCCAACAATAAGTTTCATTATAATAATTCTCTTTTTGACTTATCGTAAGAATATGTGAATAATCCACTTAATGGCTCATCACTTAATATCTTTAAAATACCATGTCCTAAAAGAGATCCTACTGATAAAACTTTTATTTTATCAATTCTTTTTTCTTCTGGAATGTTGATTGTATTAGTTACAATTAATTCTTTAATTTCAGAATATTTAATTCTTTCTATTGCTGGTCCTGATAATACACCATGTGTACATGCAGCATAAACTTCAACTGCTCCAGCATCTAATAAAGCCTTAGCTGCTATTGTTAATGTACCTGCTGTATCTACCATATCATCAACTAGAAAACAAACTTTATCTTTTACATCACCAATTATATTCATAACCTCAGATTTGTTAGGTTCAGGTCTTCTCTTATCTATTATAGCTATTGGAGCTTCTAATACTTGGGCATACGCTCTTGCTCTAGTAACACCACCATGATCAGGAGACACAACACATAAATTATCTAGCTTTTTATCAGATATGTAGTTAACTAGCGTAGGTAATCCCATAAAGTTATCAACAGGTATATTAAAGAAGCCTTGAATTTGAGCAGCATGTAAATCCATAATTATAATTCTATTTGCTCCAGATACTTCAATTAAGTCCGCAACTAATCTAGCAGAGATTGGTTGTCTACTTTTTGCTTTTCTATCTTGTCTTCCGTATCCATAATAAGGAACAACTAAATTGATTGTTTGTGCGGAAGCTCTTTTTAAAGCATCACACATGATTAATAACTCCATTAAATTATCATTTGTTGGAGCACTTGTTGGTTGTACAACAAATACATGATGACCCCTAACAGTTTCGTTGATATTAATGTTAATTTCTCCATCAGCAAATCTTAATACATCACAGCTAGATAACTCAATCCCAATCGATGAAGCTATTTCTTCTGCTAATGGTTTATTTGAAGATAATGAAAACAATTTAATTTTTTTTCCTAACAATACTGACATAATATTCTCCTAATGTTTTAACTTATATTTATTATAGCAAATTAATATTATTAAGCAATTAATTTATCAATATATATTAAATTTTAATCATTAATTTTAACTGAAATTTTAACTAAATACTGACTATAATTCATTGCAGCAATATCATCAATGATTATTGTTTCATAAACTGTGTTTTCTATTACATAGTTGTTGGATAAAACGTAGTTATTTAATTTATTATAATGAAAGCTTATATTGTCATAACCATCATCAATAATCATACTAATGTATTTGCCAGAATTTTTGGTATAATTTGAGTATTTTTTTTCTACTGTTGTAGTTATATGAGTATACATTGCATAAATGCTACTTTCGTCTTCGGCTTCTTTGTACTTATCTAAATCTATCATAGCATTAGTTGATAATGGATATAGATTATATTTTTGAAGCTCGTCATAATGTATAGATACTGTTTCGTAAAAAGACTTTGGTGCTTTGACATCAGTTATCTTAGTAACATGAAGATATTCATCTTTACAATCCTCTATAAAGCATGTCTTTCTTGGTAGCATCTCCACTTGATTAATCTGTTCTTTTCTATATGCAAATGCTTTCTTTAAAAAATTGTATTTTTCTATCTTACTATTTATTTTTTCAATTTCATTTGATAATAAATCGACAAAGTTTTCTGGACATCTAACATCTAGGTATTTTTTTATATTATCTAATGAAGTTCCAAATTCTTTTAAAGTCAGAATAACATTTAGGACCTCTGCTTGATACAATGCGTAGTATCGATATCCTGAATCAGTAATGATCTGTGGTTTAAATAAATCTATTCTATCATAATAAAACAAAGTATCTTTACTAATACCCATTATGTTGGCTAATTCGCCAGTTGTAAAAAATTTACTTTTTTCCATAAATACCTCTTGACTATAGACTTACTCTATACCATATAATAACATAAGTGATTAAACAAATAAAGTTAGGAGATAAATTTCATGAGTAATAAATATAATTATAAATCAGTCCTATTATTCGCCTTACCAGCTATATTAGTTAGTTTAATAACAGCTTTGTATATAGTGGTGGATGGAGTTTTTGCTTCTAGATTTCTAGGAACGGACGCACTTAGTTCTATTAATATAGCTTACCCGTTATATGGGGTAATAATTGGTATCTCTATAATGTTTGCTGCGGGCGGGAGCGCTATAGTTGGTAAAAGCTATGGAGAAGGAGATATAACTACAGCTAGAAAAAGTTTTAGTATGTTTGTTGTTACAGGCTTAATATTATGCGGCATCATTTGTGCATTATTTATTGCGTTTTGTGAGCCTATATTAAGATTGCTAGGTTCTAATGACTACTTACTTCCTAACGCTAAGAAATACGCTACTTATTTATTAATATTTGCCCCTTTTGCTTCTTTTCAGATTGGAATGGCTTATTATTTGATCCTAAACGGTAAAAATAAACTAAGTTTATTTTTAACTATTCTTGGTGGTATTATTAATTTAATTTTGGATTTTATATTTCTTAAATATACAAATCTAGGAATTATATCTTGTAGTGTTGCAACAGGGATTGGAATAATAATTCCATCATTTATTGGTTTATCATATTTTATGTTTAGTAAAAAACTTGATATTAAATTTAGTAAATTTAAATTTAATTTTAAAAGAATTTGGGCATGCATGGTAAACGGATCTAGTGAGATGGTTACTCATTTATCTAATTCTATTATTATTGTTTTCTTTAATTACATTATGCTTAAGTTTTCAAATGAAGATGGTGTTGCTGCAATTACAATAATTCTTTATGTTCAATTTTTAATTAACTCTATTATTCAAGGTTATTCAGTTGGTGTAAGTCAAATGTTCAGCTTTAATTACGGTGCAAAAAATAAGAAAAACATCAGAAAACTATTTAAAATATCGATTGTATATGTTGGTGTATTTTCTGTAATTATATTTTTAGCTTCATATTATTTAGTTCCTCAATTGGCTTTAATTTTTACTACTAAAGATACGAATGTATATTCATTAGTTAAACTAGCATCTTTATTTATTGTTCCTTCGTTTTTGTTCTCTGGTTTTTCAATATTTATAAGTTCATTATTTACAAGTTTTTCAAATGGCAAAATTTCGGCTATATTAAGTTTGTTTAGAAGTCTAGTATTTTATATTATTGCATTAAGTATTCTACCTATATTTTTTGAAGAAAAAGGAGCATTTAGTTCAATAACATTTGCTGAGGTATGTAGTTTTGCATTATCGATGTTTGTACTAATTAAGTACTGTCATTATATAAAAAAAGATAAACCGAATGATTTATCTTTAGAATTATTATAATAAAGAAGTTATAATAACTTCATAGCTATTGTCCGATATTTTTTCAATCAGTTTAGCAATTGAAGAATTGTCAACTAACTTATAAATAGTCGGTCCACTTCCAGTTTGAATAAAACCTAATTTTTTATAATTTTCAATAAATTTATCATGTATTTTTGATACGTGTCTAGAACTTGATTCTAGATCATTATATAAACAACTGTTAATTAGCTCAATATTATCTTTTTCAATAGCACTTAGTACTAACTCTAATGAGTTAGTACTTTTTTTAGATATTTTGTAGTTATCAAATACCAGTTTAGTAGATAAGCCGTATGAAGGTTTTATTAATATTACTTTGTGTTTAGAATATGTTTGATTAAGAAATTCTAACTCTTCTCCTCTATTAGATGCAATGGCTGGTTTATTATATAAACAAAACGAATTATCAGAACCTAATTCTTTTGCTAATTTATCTAACTCCATTAAACTTAGGTTTAAGTTAAAAAGACGGTTCAATCCTCGTAATGTCGCTGATGAATCACTTGATCCACCACCCAATCCCGCCTCAATAGGAATTCGTTTTATTAGAGTGATTTTAACATTATCATTAATATTATATTTTGATAAAAACAATTTTGCAGTTTTTGTAATAATGTTGTTCTCTATTGGATTAAGTTCATTTAATATAAAAACATCAGATTTCTCAAATATAATAGTATCGTGCAAAGATAATGGAAACATAATAGATTCCAATTTATGATAATTATTATCTAATTTATCCATCACTTTTAAACAGAGATTTATTTTAGCATATGCAAATTCTACCACCATATTATAATTCTCCTTAATTTAATTCGTTTGATAAATCAACAAATTGTTTGACTGTTAAAACTTCACTTCTTACCAATGGAGGAAGTCCTAATTTTTCAATTGAGGCTGTAATTTTACATTTCTCAAAACCCATATTAGAAAGGTTATTGTATAACGTCTTTCTTCTTTGAGCAAAGCATCCTCTTATTAGTTTATAAAAGAAAGGTTCATCTTTTAATACAAATTCGTTTTGTTCTTTAACTTCTAGTCTGATAACTGCGCTGTCAACATTAGGTGCAGGAATAAAAACATTTCTACCGACATGGAATTCCTTAAATGCAAAACATTTATACTGGATAAATACACTTAATGCATTATAGTCTTTAATATTAGGTTTTGAACAAATTCTATCAGCTACTTCTTCTTGCATCATAAGTACGTATCTTCTAATCATATCTGTTGTTTCAAGTAGCGAAGTAATTATAGGCGTGGTTATATAGTATGGAAGGTTAGATATTAAAACAACTTTTTCATTTGTATTTAAAACGTCTTTTATATCTTCTTCAACATTTGATTTTAAAATATCCTGAAATAAAAATTTAACGTTATTCACATCTTTAAAAGATTCCTCTAGAATAGGTTTTAAATCAGTATCTATTTCGTAACACAATAATTGTTTACATCTTTTTACTATATGTTTAGTTAAAGCTCCCATTCCAGGACCAATTTCTATTACGTACGTATCTTCATCTATATCAGCTGAATCTAAAATATTATTAATGATATTTTGATCTAATAAAAAATTTTGTCCAAATTTCTTTTTAATCTTAAATTCGTTATTATTAAGAGTCTCTATAACGTACTCTTTATTAGTTTTTTTATTTTCCATTATATTTATCCTTTAAGTTTATTAAATCATAAACATCTAAATTAAGCATATTTATTCTTTTAAGAAATTGTTTGTTATTTGGTTTACCAATATTTAATTGATCAGAAATGAAATCTCTTAATTGTTTATCACCAATTATTTCCAAATTAAATAAATCTGTTGTACAAATAGGAATCGTTTTGCAATTACTTTTAATTTTAATGATTGAATCTAATGCAATTTTAATATCACTTACACTCGCATGTTCAATTCCTACTTTTTTCTTATTTTTACTGATACATAATTCTTTTTTTAAAAAGACGTGTTGAACACTGGGTATAAAGTTAGAAATAGTTGTTCTAATCTTTTCTCCGGGGTAGTCAGGATCAAGCATGCATATAATTTCTTTTGTTTCACTTAATTTTTTTATTAAATCTAAAGTTGATTTGTCAATAGCACTACCATTAGTTATAATAACATCTAAGTTAGGATATATCTCATTAAGTTTTTGCATATCATGAGTTCCTTCTACTACTATAACTTGATTATATATCATGTGATCTCCTATATACTCTTCTTACTTCTTGTTTTGAAGTTTCTATTAAACTTTTAGTAATGATTGAGTATTCATCTAAAGATATAATTGTATTGTCGTTTAGCAATATTTTTATTGTATTAATCTCTTCTAGATTATCTGTTTTAGAATATAAAACCTGGGATAGTTGCTCATCATAATATAAATAATTTTCAAAATCTTTTGATTCTAATTTAGTATTTATAATATACTTACTATTATCAAAGTATTTATTTATCTCATATGAATCAAATAATTTTCTATTCAAAATGTCCTGACATAAAGTTGATAACAATTTATCAGTAGTATTTGAAAGAGATTTTATTATCCCCATTACATAGTAATCGTCTAAAAACAAATAACTATTTATATCTTTATTCTTAATTACA
>JBOFSX010000115.1:0-1425 GCA_051651765.1 Anaeroplasmataceae bacterium
AATCTTAGACTAGAAGATATTTTACCTCAAAGTGCATCTAATACTTTAGGAGAAATACCTTTAATTAAACCAGTTATGAATTCAGTTACTCAAGGTGTTGCGAATTCACTATTAACACTAAGAGTAGGTATGGTTACAAGAAAATATTTATTTAAAGATGGAAATGAATTAACAAAAGAAGATATTAGAAGAAATGCATTTAAAGAATCTGTAAAATTATTACCTATGGTTGTAAATGATACATTAACATTTATTCCTAAAAAAATAGTTTCATTCTTTAAAAAACCAGGAAAAGAAAAAGAAGAACAAGTATTTGAAAATGTTTCATTAGAAAATGTATAAGAAGGTAAAATATGAATATAACAAGAAAAGTAATTAATGATACTTATTATGTAGGGGGATCAGATAATAGACTTAATTTATTCGAAAACCTATTTCCTATTCCTAACGGAGTATCATATAACTCATATGTAATATTAGATAAATTCAATGTATTAGTAGATACAGTAGATGAATCTATTAAAGAATTATTTTTAAATAATGTTAAATATATTTTAAATGGTAAAAAACTAGATTATCTAATTTTAAATCACTTAGAACTAGATCATGCTAGTGTTATTAAAGAAGTCATTCAAAATTATCCTAAAGTAAAACTAGTATTAAATGAAAAAGCTTTTAATATGCTTAAAGCATATGATCTAGGATTAGAAGTAGAATTTATATTAGTCAAAGAAGATACTAAACTAAACATAGGAATTCGTGAATTATCATTTGTTTTTGCTCCTATGGTACACTGGCCAGAAGTAATGTTTACTTATGATCCTTTAAATAAAATTTTATATTCAGCTGATGCTTTTGGTAGTTTTTCAACATTAAATGGAAATATCTTTTTATCAGAAACAAAACTAGATGAATATATCATAGATGATATGAGAAGATACTATACTAACATAGTTGGTAAATACGGTAGACAAGTACAATCTGTATTAGAAAAAGCAGCTACTTTAGATATTAAATTAATATGTCCGCTTCATGGACATATTATAGATACTAACTTTGATATTTTATTTGATAAATATACTAAATGGGCAACATACAATTATGAAGAAAAAGGTATTGTTATTGTATATGCATCAATGTATCAAAATACTAAAAATACAGCTTTTAAAATAGCTAATGAATTGTCTGTTAAAGGTATTAAAAATATTAAAATATATGATGTAAGTAAAACTGATGTTTCATACATCATATCAGATATATTTAAATACTCTAACTTATTAATAGCATCACCTACATACAATGGTTGTATATATCCTAAAATCAATTATTTAATAGATGACTTATTAATGCTTAATGTAAGTAATAAATCTATTAGTCTTGTTGAAAATGGTATATGGGCTTGTACATCAATTAAACAAATGTCTT
>JBOFSX010000116.1:0-2340 GCA_051651765.1 Anaeroplasmataceae bacterium
TAAGTCAAATTCTTTAATTGCATTTGCGGTTGGGTAGTCTAATATATATTCAGAATGAATTAAATAGATATTTTTACAATTATCACTTATTGTATCAAGCGCTTTTGCTCCTATAAAATCTGAAGCAATAATCATTTGTGGATTTGTAACACGTAAATCAATATATGAATTATATGCGATATTTATATTTGTATCAATATCATTATTCTTACGTTTAGACTCATCTTCTAAAGGAAAGAAGAAGTCTACATTTAATGCTTTTAAATTAGATGGTAATATATCTTGTTGGAACTTATCAGAAATTATATCGACACCTATATTGTTTGCATTAAAATATTCTATTGTCGCCATCAATATTCCAGTGTAACTCATATCGCTAACAACATCGAAAATTCTATCATATGGAACAATCATTGCTACTCTTTTCATCGAATTATTTTTTGCAAATTCATGATTGAATGATTCTTTTAAGTTGTCTATATATGAATATAATGTATTATGTGATACAACGTATGTATGATATTTTGTCAGTAAAGTACAGTCATCGACATTATGTTTTATATCAAGTATATCTATGTTTAAATTCAGAATTCTTTTTGCAAAAAATTCAAGTATCGTGTTATCTCTTTTATCTAAAATCAAATTACTCATCTCCATTTTTTTGTTGCATAACTTTTTTAACTTCTTCACACATCAGTAAGTTAACAAGATTGCATATATTTTTATTCTTAATTACCGACAATAAATCTTCTGTTAAATTGAACATATATTGAAGATATGATTCGTCAGCATATTTTGTCACAGTATTGCTATTTAAACTAAATTTATGATAGTAACACCACTCAATATTTAAAAACAAATATTTATCCGTGCTATCAAATAACCTATATGTAAAATAACAATCTTCACTATCCCAATTATATGTTATTTCATCAAATAATACTTTTTCAGTCAATACTCTCTTAAATATATATGTAAATACTCCATGATCAATCGCATTAGATGGGTTTACAAAATCATTACTAATTGTAACACTATTAGACATTTTTAATTTAGAAAAATGATGCAATACATTTGTAAATATTATATCATAAGAATCATCTATACTTGTATATATATCATATAATACACATGAATTATAATAATCATCTCCATCCATGAAAAATATCCATTCACCAGTGCTATTTGCAATTCCAATATTTCTACATAATGATTGATTTCTTGTATTTTCACTTAAAGATATTATTTTTATATTCTTATTCGAAAGACTATTTATTTTTTCAACACTCAAATCAGTAGAACCATCATCTACTATAATAATCTCGTATTCATCATCTGGTATGCGTGAAAATATAATTGATTTTATAGCTCTAATTATTTCGAGTTGTTGATTGTAACATAGTGCAACAAATGATATTTTAGGATTTTTCATTTATAATCCTCCTTAGATTATACATTCCACCGTATACATCACACTTAGACATATCCATATCACAATACAAACATGACTTTGTTTTAAATTCATCCACCTTTATAGTATTTAGAATTCCTGATGTCATTATATTACCAATAATCAGATCTTTATGCAAATAGGACGATGAGTCACAACATGCCATGATATCTCCATTTGCATCAATTGTAAGTATTTTTTCTTTTATAAAACAATTTGAATCCCGTTTTTTATGTTTATAAATAGTTGAGCACTTGTTTCGATAATTTATATTTCCTATATTTGAGTTTACATAGAAAACATAATTAGTGTTATTATATTTTGTTATAATCTGCATTCGCTCATCTTCATTTGTTTCTATTGCTATGATATTAGTTATTCCAAGATTGGTTATTTTGTCAAGTATATTCTCAATACCCAAATTGTCATAGTCATTCACATAAACAGTATCAATTGAAGTTTCATTTAAAATCATTTCTTCAGTCAATAAATCTCCATTTGTATGAATATAAATATAGGCATCGCTAAACATATCTTTTATCGTCTTTGATATATGTTCTGTTTGTGATATATCTAAATATGGTTCATTGTATTTGAATATTGAAAATATCAGTGGCTTATGAAATAAATTTATATTGTTACTTATCTCTTGCATTGTTTTTATAAGAATTTCTTCTGATAATACTACGTTTTCTTTAAATAATTTGTTTATACAAAAATCACATTTTCTATTGCATAATGTATTTGGTTCAATAATTATTCTTGTATACATTCAATTACCTCATTAACAACAGATTCTATTGTCCTAGAATCTGTTGTTATTTGTATATCGTAAGTAATAGGTGTCTCATATTCAATATCTACTCCACACATATTTAAAACATTATTAT
>JBOFSX010000117.1:0-2213 GCA_051651765.1 Anaeroplasmataceae bacterium
TAAAGATATTTCATTAATTATTAACAAAACTTTGTCAAAACAAGGTTATGAAGTAAGATCTTTTTACAACGCTAAATCTTTTTTTGAAGAATTAGAAAATTCATTGCCGGATTTAATACTTCTTGATATTATGTTACCAGACTTATCTGGAAAAGAGATCCTTACTAATTTGAGAGCTGATTCGAAATTTGATGACATTGATGTTATTATTATTTCAGCCAATCATATGCTAATGGATAAAATTGATGGACTAGATTTGGGAGCAGATGATTACATAGAAAAACCGTTTGATCTATTAGAATTGATGTCTAGAGTTAATGCTAGACTAAGAAGAAAAAAACAAACAAAAAAATATACAAATTCCAAAATTGAAATTAATATGGATGAATTTGAGTTTAAATACAAGGGGCAAGTAATTAGTTTAACTAACAAAGAATTTGAAATTATGGTTTTGTTGTTAAAAAATAAAGGTAAGGTAGTTTCTAGAGATGAACTATTAAATAGTATTTGGGGAACTGATGGTATAGAAAGTAGAACCGTTGATATGCATATCAAATCAATACGAAAAAAAACCGATGAAGATATTATCAACACAATTTATGGTGTAGGATATAAGGTGTTAGTATGAAAAAGAAGTTAATAGTAATTAATTCATTAATACTTCTAATTGCTCTTTTAATTTTTTGGGTTACTTTTTCAATTTCTTTAGAAAAAAGCAGCACTCAACAAGCTACAAAAGAAATGAAATCTTTTTTAAGTTTAACATCTAGTCTATACGATGGAACAAACAATGAATATATTATAAAACACTTTAAAGAATCAAAAAGTGATGTAAGAATTACTATTATTGACTTTGATGGTAATGTTATTAATGATAGTATTGATATTGAATTAGACAATCATTTAGATAGAGAAGAAATTAAAAATTTAGGAAAAGTAGTCAAAAGACACTCTAATTCATTAAATAAAGATATGCTTTATTACGCTATAAGAGATGATATTAATCAAGTCTATTTAAGAGTTTCAATATATTCAAATGATATAGGAAATATTATTTCAGGATATTTATTAAGTATGTTTTTAGTTTTGATAATTATATTACTTTTAAGTATAGCTGTGATGTTTCCTTTAAATAAATCAATTTTATATCCTTTAAATCAAGCTATAAAAAAACTTGAAAATATTTCAGGTTCTTCTAATTTTATGGATAGTGATTCTCTTTCGGAATTATCATATCAAGTAGATAATGTTTCTAAGATAATCAAAAAGCAGATTGATGAGTTAGTTTATGAAAAAAATAAACTTGATGTCATAATCAACAGTATAAACAACCCCTTAGTAGTTATAGATAATACAAAAAAAATAAGTTTAATAAACAAGAAGGCTACGGAAGTATTTGGTGTGAAGCTTGATACTATACTTAGATCTAATTATTTATTTTTATCAAGAAATACAAATGTTCAAAAGTTTATAAATAATTGCTTTGAGAATAATTTTCAAACCTTAGAAACTAAAATTGATAATCAAACATATCTATTGAGTGCTACAATAGTTAATGAGCAAATTATTATTTTACTTTCTGATATCTCATATATTAAACAAGTAAGTGAAATGAAGAGAGAATTTTTTCAAAATGCTAGTCATGAACTTAAAAGTCCTCTTACGTCTATTGTTGGATACCAACAAATGATACAAGAAGGTATAATTAGTGAACCTAAAGAAATAAAAGAAGCTACCTTAAAAACTATTAAAGAAGCAAATAGAATGAATACCATTATTATTGAAATGTTAGAATTGTCTAAATTAGAAAGTGATGTTGCACATACTCTTGTAGATGTGAACTTAGCGAGCGTAATAAGCGAAGTCTTATCGACACAAAATTCAAAAATTAAAGATAAAAATATTGCTGTTGAGTTAGATATAAAAGATTCGGTAGTAAATTCAACATATGAACATATCTATGCGCTTATAAATAATCTAGTTGAAAATGCGATTAAATATAATAAGATAAATGGTTCTATAGTTATAAAATTAAGTAATAATAAATTAGAAATAAAAGATACTGGTATTGGTATCGATAAAATGGATTTGAATAGAATCTTCGAAAGGTTCTATAGAGTAGATAAAGCCAAATCTAAAGAACTGGGTGGAACTGGCCTAGGACTTGCAATTGTTAAACATATTTGTGGAATATACAATTATAAAATTAATGT
>JBOFSX010000118.1:0-3235 GCA_051651765.1 Anaeroplasmataceae bacterium
TAATGATATATTTGAAACAAAACTTTCAGCTAATCTAAATATCTACTCTATTAAAAAAAGCATTAAAATTATTCTTAATCAAAAATCAAATGAAGTATTCTTATCTTTAACTGAAGAAGAAGCTAATAAATTTGCAAATGTTTCAATGGATGAAAATAGAAAATTAACGTCTACTCCTGCAGTTACTCCATTAGAAAAAGATAATTTGAAAAATATTGTTGTAGCTGTTGATTTTATAATATCAAAAATCAAAGAAGAATGCGCTGATTATATAAAAGAGTTAGAGTTAGCGAAAATTGAAAAACAAAAACAAGCTGAAGAAGCTGAAAAATTACGTATTGAAAGAGAAAAACTTAAAGAAGAATTAAGAATTGCTAAATTAAAAGCTTTAGAAGAATTAGAAGATTCTGACTTACAATTAAGTTTAGAAGAAGAAAAAGCTGAAAAAGCAAGAGAAAAAGAAGAAGCGTTAAATATTAAGAAAAAATTGGCTATTCAAAAAGAAGAAGCTAGACTTAAAGCACTTGAAGAATCAGGTAAATTGGAAAAAATTAATGCTAAACTTAAAGCTAAACAAGAGGCTAAAGAGCAAAAAGCTAAAATGTTAGAAGAAAAAGCCAAAGCTAAGGCAGAAGCAGATGCACTAAGAGAAAAAGAACGTGCAGAAGCAGAAGTGATTAAACAAAAACAACGTGAAGAAGCAGAAGTTATTAGACAAAAAGAATTAGAAGAAAAAGCTAAAGCTAAAGCAGAAGCAGATGCAATTAAACAAAAACAACGTGAAGAAGCAGAAGTTATTAGACAAAGAGAATTAGAAGAAAAAGCTAAAGCTAAAGCAGAAGCAGATGCGATTAAACAAAAAGAATTAGAAGAAAAAGCTAAGGCAAAAGCAGAAGCAAACCTAATTAAACAAAAAGAATTAGAAGAAAAAGCTAAAGCAAAAGCAGAAGCAGATGCAATTAAGCAAAAAGAATTAGAAGAAAAAGCTAAAGCAGAAGCAGATGCGACTAAATAAAAAAAACAATAATTAACAAATATTTTTATTAAAATAAACCTCACAAATGTGAGGTTTATTTTCTTGAAAAGAATATAATTTAAATGATATAATAGATTGAAAGTTGGTGTTTTATGTATAATTTAAATAGAGATGAAAGAATGATAGTAATAGCTACTTTATATAACATTGATTTTATAAATGTTGGTGAAAAAGTTTCTAAAGAGAGTTTAGAAATATTTATTCGTTTAATAGCTGAAATGAACCCAAGTCTATACTCTATAAATAATATAGTTGATTTTAACGAATTTATATCGACTTTAGAAAAACTAATTGATCAGATTTCTATTATAGATCAAATTATAGTCGATAATCTTAATAACTATACAATTAATAGATTAAATATTGTTGATAAACAAATTATTAGATTAGCTATTTTTGAAATGAAATCAGGATTGAAATACCAGTTAGCTATAAATGAAGCACTTGAAATTACTAATATATACACTGATTTAGGGGACAAAAAATCTAAAGCTTTTAATAATAAATTATTAGATGAAATAAGAAAAAAAATAGTTGAATAAAAATGAATAATAATAGTTTTGTTACGATTAATGCGCTTAATAAATACATAAAATATAAATTTGATAATGATAAACATTTGCTTAATTTGACAGTAAAAGGACAAGTTTCAAATTTTAAAATGCATTCAGTAGGCCATTTTTACTTTAGTATTAAAGATGAAACATCACAAATTTCTTGTATAATGTATGCAAGTGATGCTGCTAAGATGAACTTTATATTAGAAGATGGACAAATGATCCTTTTGTCTGGGAGAGTCTCAGTTTATGAAAAAAACGGTACATATCAAATTATAGCTAACAATTATGCTCTAGATGGCATTGGTGAACTTCATATTAAATTTGAAAAAATAAAAAAACATTTTTTAGATAAAGGGTATTTTGATGAAAGTTATAAAAAAGAAATTCCTTTTATACCTAAATCTATAGGAATTATTACTAGTCCAACTGGTGCGGCGGTAGAAGATATTATAAATACGATTTCAAGGAGATTTTCATTATCAAGAATTATTATTTATCCTTGTTTAGTACAAGGTAATTACGCTTCTTCAAGCATAAGCAAACAAATATATATAGCTAATGAGAATGATTTGTGCGATGTACTAATAGTTGGACGAGGGGGCGGTTCATTAGAAGATCTGTGGGCATTCAATGAACCAGAAGTGATAGAGGCAATTTTCAAATCTAAAATTCCTATAATTTCTGCAGTTGGACATGAAACAGACATTACTTTATCTGATTTTGTTAGCGATTTAAGAGCAATTACACCTACAGCTGCTGCTGAATTAGCTACACCAAATATTGATGATATTAGAAAAATGATTTTTAATAATCTTTCAAAAATTAATTATTATTTTAATAGCAAAATGAATTATTTAAAATTGAGTTATACAAACATTGATAATCTTTTAATGGGATTAAACCCACTAAATCAATTAAAATCAAAATATGATACAATTGGTGCTATAAATAAAAGGATAAACAATAGCATAATGTTTAAAATAAATGATTCTAATAGAAGTTTTAGTATTGCGTGTGAAAAACTTAATATATTAAATCCTTTAAATTTAATGAAAAAAGGTTATTCAATTGCCAAAAGAAACGAAACGGTAATAACTACTGTAAATAATATTAAAATAGATGATATTCTAGAAATAGATATAATAGATGGAACTATAAAAACTAAAGTTATTGAGGTGGAAAATTATGAACGATAAATCTTTTGAAGAGTTACTAAAACAATTAAATGATTTGGTTGACAATTTAGAAACTAATAATATGAGTTTAGAAGAGTCAGTTAAAGCATATATTGCTGGAGTAGAATTATCTAAAAAATGCTACGAAATTCTTGATTCTAATGAAAAACAAATTGTAGAAATAATGGATGAAAATGGATTAACTTCATTTAAAGGTAAGTAATATGATTGATTTATATAAAATTAAAAATCCAAATTTTTTAAAAGACCTTTCTAACAAAGAGTTAAATAATTTAGCAAAAGATATAAGGGAGTTTATATTAGAAAATGTTAGTAAAACAGGTGGGCATCTTTCTAGTAATTTAGGAGTTGTTGAACTTACAATTGCACTACATTATGTTTTTAATAACTCGTATGATAAATTAATATTTGATGTTGGTCATCAAATGTACACTCATAAAATA
>JBOFSX010000119.1:0-9087 GCA_051651765.1 Anaeroplasmataceae bacterium
CCTTATATCTTAGGTGATTTTGTTACAACTACTGATGGATCAGGATTTGTTCACATTGCTCCTGGACATGGTGAAGACGACTTTAATGTTGGTAAACAATATAATTTAGAAGTATTATGTCCAGTTGATTACAAAGGTGTTATGACCAAAGAAGCGCAGCAATACGAAGGATTATTTTATGAAGCGTGCACAGAAAAAGTTATATTAGATTTGGAAGAATCGAATAAATTACTTAAAATACTAGAAATTAAACATAGTTACCCACATGACTGGAGAACAAAAAAACCTATTATTTTTAGAGCTACACCTCAATGGTTTGCATCAATTGAACCAGTTAAAGAGGATATTTTAAATGCTATTAAAAAAGTTAATTGGAACCCTAAATGGGGTGAATTAAGAATTTCAAACATGATAAAAGATAGATTTGATTGGTGTATTTCTAGACAAAGAGTATGGGGAGTACCAATTCCTGTTTTCTATACTGAAAATGATGAAGCTATTTTAGATCCAGAAGTAATTGAACATGTAGGTAATCTTTTTAAAGAGCATGGTTCTAATATTTGGTTTTCAAAAGAAGCTAAGGATCTACTTCCAAAAGGATATAAACATGAAGGAAGCCCTAATAATATTTTTAGAAAAGAAACAGATATCATGGATGTTTGGTTTGACTCAGGATCTTCACACAAATTGCTAGAAAGACGTGGATTAAAATATCCTGCTGATTTATATCTAGAAGGTAGTGATCAATATAGAGGTTGGTTTAATTCAAGTATAATTACAGGTGTTAGCACAACTGGTATAGCGCCATATAAAACTGTTTTATCTCATGGTTTTACGTTAGATGGTAATGGTAGAAAAATGAGTAAATCACTTGGAAATACAATTGATCCTATAAAAGTTTCTAATGAGATGGGAGCGGACATTTTAAGGTTATGGGTAGCTTCAATTGACTATACAAGTGATATGCCTCTGTCTCAAGAATTACTTAAACAAGTAACAGAAAGTTACAGAAAAATTAGAAATACTTTAAAATTCTTACTTTCTAATATATCTGATTTTGATCCAAAGAACAGAATTTCATATGATAAACTAGAAGATGTTGATAAATTCATGACTATAAAACTAAATAAATATATCGAATCGATTAAAAATAAATATGATAATTTTGAGTTTGGTGATATTTATAGAGAAACAATTCAGTTTATTGCAAATACTTTAAGTTCATTCTATCTAGATTTTACAAAAGATATTTTATATATTGAACACCCGACTTCAAACAAAAGATTATCAGTACAAACTGTTTTCTATGATGTATTATTAGCATTAACTAAATTACTTGCTCCTATAATTCCTCATACAATGAGTGATTGCTATTCTAATTTTAGTCATAAAAAATTTGATGATATTTATCTAGAAGATATGCCATTAACTCAAAATATTAAAGATGAAAATATTGAAAATACTTTTGATTCATTTTTAAAAATTAGAGATCAAATTAATAAATCATTAGAAGAAGCAAGAGCAAACAAAGTGATTGGAAAATCATTAAATGCAGAAGTTATATTATCTGTTACAAAAGAACAGAAAAGTATATTAGATAAAATTTCTAATTTATCTCAAATTTTGATTATTTCAAAATTATCATATAATGAGGCTAAGGAATTTGAATGTATTGTTAAAGAGGCAAATGGTCATACTTGTTCAAGATGTTGGATGTTAGTACCTTTGGTTAATAATGATGAATTATGTCCAAGATGTGAAGAAATAATTAAAAAAATATAAGAACTTTAAAGAAAACAAAATATTTTATTTTGTTTTCTTTTTAAAGATTAAGACATAATTAGACATAAATTGCTATAAATGATATAATTATAAGAACTAAGGAGTGATTTATTTGAAATTTAAATTCTATTTTTTAAAAGAAGACAAAAGAGATTATGATAAAGCAGATCTTTTAGAGCTACTATATAGCAACAAATACATTACTGTATCGGAAAATAAAGATGGATTAAATAAAGGTCCTGAATATATTTGTGAATACAAAAATGACTCATTAAACTCAAGTTGTAATTTAATTCTTGATACTAAATCTGTTATTCCAAATATACATAAGATTGATCCTAAGTATTTAGATGTAAAAATTAGATTAGAAGTAGATGTTTTATCTAATGAATATTTTTTAGATAAAGTTTTAGATTTAATAGAGGTTATGTGTCGTAGATTTCAATTTGTTGTATTTAATGAAATATTTGATCAACCAATACCTTTCAAAAGAGCAACTATGTTAAAATCATTTGAGATTATCAAAGCAACATATAAAAAAGAAAATGAAGAAGAGTTTAGAAACTATTATAAACTTGAAAAAAATGTTTTAGCAGCTGTCTATGATTACTTCGATAATGAAGATCATTTAAATAGCATATATGCTAATTTTGATACGAGAGTTTTACCTATTACATTTCATAGAGTAAATGGTTCTAGAAGTTGCTATGTGTGTTCAACTTGGGATGGTGAATCAAATTTTATTCTATTAAGTAATTCTCATATTTTTCAATACAAAGATAATTCCTTAATTAAGTATATCGAGTTTAAGGAAATGTTTGATAAAATAAAAAAATATTTAATACTCGTACAAGATACAGATGTATTAGGGCTATATAGGTTAAACCCTAAATACAAAAAAAAGGTTAAGAAAATAATACAAAAAACAAAATTTTCACCAAATACTTTAGAATTTTTAAACGTTGATATAAAAGACGTTATAGATATTTAAAATCAAGGAGATATTTTATGATACCAACAGCACATATAAATTGTAATGATGCTTCACTAATAGCAAAAACTGTTTTAATGCCAGGAGACCCACTTAGAGCTAAATTCTTGGCTGATAATTATTTAACTGATGTAATTCAATTTAATGCTACAAGAAATATATACGGTTTTACAGGTTTATACAAAGGAAAGAAAATCAGTGTCATGGCATCTGGTATGGGAATGGCAAGTATGGGTATATATTCTTATGAATTATACAAATTCTTTAATGTGGATACTATAATAAGAATTGGAAGTTGCGGTTCTTATAATAAAAATATTGACTTATATGATGTTTGTCTTGTAAATGATTCTTATAGTGAGTCAACATATGCAAAAGTTCAATCAGGGTATGATTCATGTTATATTGAAGCGGACCAATCATTAAATTCTAAATTAATAGAAATAGCTGATCTTAAAAAAATTGATCTTAAAACTATTAGATGTCACTCTTCTGATGTTTTTTATTCAAATTTTCCTAATAAATGGTTAGAAACAAGCACAAATTATAAATGTGATGTAGTTGAAATGGAATCATTTGCACTATTTGCTAATGCTAAAATATTGAATAAAAAAGCAGCTTGTTTGTTAACATGTTCAGATTCATTTATTACGCAAAAAGTAACTACTGCTGAAGAAAGAGAAAAATCTTTTACAAAGATGATGGAAATTGCTTTAGAAATAGCATAATTTGTAATATCAAAGGAGTAAAATGAGAAGAATTTTAATTAACCAAACAAAAAAATTTAGTACAGTAGTATTAACATTTAGTTTTTTAACTGAATTAAATAAAGAAAACGCAACCAAACGTTCCTTAATAGCTAATTTAATAACTAAATATTCTAAAGAATATCCAGACGTTAAATTAATTAATAATTTTCTAGATAAATCTTATGGAACAACGCTAACTTCAAGTGTTTCGCAGTTTGCTGGGTGTTCTAAAATTACTATATCTTTGTCTTTTGTAGATCCATCGCTTGTTGAAGATAATAATTTTACAATTAAACATATGTATGATTTTTTGTACTCTATGATTTATGATGAAAATTACACGAAGAAATTTTCAAATAAATTAATAGAATTAGAAAAAGAAAATCTGAAAAATGATTTACTTTCTGAAATTGAGGATAAAGAGTATTACTCTTATAAAAAACTTGTTGAAAATTATTTTGAAAATTCTTATTTGTCAATTAATCCGAATGGTTATATAGACAATATTTCATTAATAAATAAGTCAGAACTACTTCAAGAATATAAAAGAATGCTACAAGAAGATGATGTATTAATTACGTTAGATGGAAATATTGATAATGATGATTTAATATTATTAGGACCAAACACATTAGATTATAAATTTTTTGATCCATATGTTAAAGTTTATCCAACTAAAAATTTTGATATAACAACAAAAACGAACAGTTCATTATCATATTTATCAGTTTTTATTGATACTAATATTTTTAGAAATGATAGTAACTACCATGCTTGTCTTATTTTTAATGAGATGCTAGGTGGTGGACAAACTTCATTATTATTTAAAAATATAAGAGAAGCTAAAGGTTTATGTTACAGCATATACAGTAACTACAACGCATTTACTGGTCTTATATGTGTGAACATGTCGATAAAAGCTAAAGATAAAGATCTTTGTATCAATTTAATAAAAGAACAATTTGAATTTATTTCAAACGATAATATATCTAATTCTTTTTTAAAAGAAAATATTTTAGGCATAAAAAAAAGAAATGATATATCTAGAGATTCAAGACAATATGACATAAATTCAAACATATATCGAGAATTTTTTAATATAATTAATAATCAAGATGAATTTTTTTCAAAATTAGATGATGTTACATTGTCGGACATTTCTAATATTTCTGATAATCTTAAAATTAATGCAATTCATTTTTTAGAAGGTGAAGAATAATGAAAAAAGAATTTGATAGATTAATAAATGATTTTGAAAGTCAAGAACTAAATAATGGATTAAAAATCAACTTATTTAATAAAAAAACATTTAAGAAAAAATATGTTATGCTAACAATTAACTATGGTTCAATGGATAAAGATTATTATGACGATACTCAATTAATAAAACATCCATCGGGCGTTGCTCATTTTTTAGAACATAAAATGTTTTCTATGCCCAATGGAGAAGATATTAGTAATTTATTTTCTAAAATTGGTGCATCTGTAAATGCATATACTACTTACGATAGAACTTGTTATTTATTTAGTACATCTGGGGATATAAAAGAAGCATTAAATTATTTGTTAGAATTTGTATTTACACCATATTTTAATAAAGATCAAATTGAAACAGAGAAAAAAATAATTGAATCTGAAATAAAAATGTATGCTGATATGCCTGATCAAGTATTGATCTCTAAATTAATAAGAAATTTATATAATGATACTACGTTACAACACGATGTTTTAGGAACTGTAGATGATATTAATTTAATTAATGAAGATGTTCTTAGACAAGCTTATAATGCATTTTATAAGCCGGACAATGCATCTTTAATTGTAGTTGCTGATGAAGATATTAGTTTTGTAAAGGATATAGTTCAAAGTTTTTTTGTTAATAAAAAATTTGATTCTTTTAAGGCAATTTCAAGAAATAATATTTCAAATATTAAACCGATTTATGATACTCAGATGATTCAATTAGATAATTTAACTATAGAAAAATTTTCGATAGGATTAACTATAAATTGTTTAAATAACGATAGTGAATTGAACAAAAAAAATTCTATAATATTAGAATTTATACTATATTCATTATTTTCTAAATCATCTCATAATTATGAAAAATTAATCGAAAAAAAATATATTACTGACCAAAACTACTATGAAGTAGTTTTATCAAAAGACTTTTGTTTTGCTCTGTTTTCTGCAGAATCAGTTAGGCCAGAGAAAGCAGTAAGAAGGATAATTGATCTGCTTGAAAAGTATAATACTGGCTATTTCAATGATGATTCATTAGAGGTTTTTAAAAATATGTATATTGGAAGTTTTTTAAAAATGTTTAATAGTTTTGAATCTATTGCTTTTAATTATACAAGTGATATGATATGTAATGTTGATTTTTTTAAATCAATTGAAATAGTAAAAAAACTCACATTAAATGATATTATAAACTTTTGTAGTAGTTTTGATTTGACTAAATTATCTTCGGTTGTAATTACAAAAAAAGAATAGATATTTCTCTTTTTTGATAAATATTAATTTAAATATCTATATAAAAGCACAAAACTTTCTGTTTTGTGCTTTTATTTTATTAATATATTAATTAAAGTCTTAAATATGTAAATATTTTAGAATTATTCCAAATTATTAAAATGAAATATAATTTCATTGGGAGGTGAATTGTTTGTATAACTATGTGTTCATACTAGGGAGAATTGTTAAAGACGTTGAAATTAGAAAAACGCAGGATGATAGATCAGTTTCAACGCTTACGCTAGCGGTTACAAGACCATTCAAAAATAGTGCTAATAATACGTATGATACTGATTTTGTTAATATTACATTATGGGAGCAAATATCAGAAGTAACAAGTGAGTATTGTAAAAAAGGCGATATGGTTGCTGTAAAAGGAAGAATTCAAACTAAAACTGATTTAATCAACGATAAAAAAGTTTCAATAATAGAGATTATCGGCGAGAGAGTAATATTTGTTTCATCAAAAAAAAATAATACATTAGATTAAGAAAAAGTAGCTTCAATTTATGAATTGGAGCTATTTTTTTATATAAATTATTATTAGATTATGCTATAATTCCTATAGGTGATTATAATGAAACAATATTTAGATTTATGCGAAAATATTTTAAAAAATGGAACATTTAAGACTGATAGGACTAACACTGGAACTAAATCATTATTTGGTTATCAAATGAGATTTAATCTAGCTGATGGCTTTCCATTAGTCACAACTAAAAAAGTCCATCTAAAATCGATAATTCATGAGTTATTATGGTTTATCAGTGGTTCTACAAATATTAAATATTTAGTAGATAATAACGTTAGAATATGGAACGAATGGCCGTATAAGAAATTTGTTAACTCAAGTTCTTATAATAATGAAACAATAGAAGAGTTTGTTGAAAAAATTAAAAATGATGAAGCTTTTGCAAAAGAATTTGGAGATTTAGGACCTGTATATGGTAAACAATGGAGAGATTTTCTAGGAGTTGATCAACTTCAAGATGTGATAAATCAAATTAAAAATACTCCAGATAGTAGACGTATAATAATTTCCGCTTGGAATCCTTCTCAAATTAAGGAAATGGCATTACCTCCTTGTCATGCTTTTATGCAATTTTATGTTAATGATAATAAGTTAAGTTGTCAACTTTATCAAAGAAGTGCCGACGTTTTTTTAGGAGTACCATTCAATATAGCATCATATGCTCTATTTACAATGATGATAGCAGATGTATGCAATTTACAATACGGAGATTTTGTACACACTCTAGGTGATGCACATATTTACCAAAATCATTTTGATCAAATCAACTTGCAATTATCAAGAACTCCAAAACAACTTCCAATTATGAAAATTAATAAAAATGTTAAATCTATTTTTGATTACAATATTAATGATTTTGAACTAGAAGGATATGATCCGCACCCTTTAATTAAAGGAGTTGTTGCAGTATGATAAGTTTAATATGGGCTATGGATGAAAAAAGATTAATCGGTAAGGACAATAAAATACCTTGGAGAGTTAAAGAGGACTTACTGTATTTTAAAGAAATTACAAATAATCAAGTTGTTTTCATGGGATTTAATACATACATGTCATTAAAAGGTTATTACAATGATAGACCCTTACCATTTAAGAAAATATATCTAATTACTAGAAAAAGAATGGCTTTTCCAGATGCAACAGTTGTTTCTAATGTAGATGAATTTTTATCTAACACGAATGAAGATATATTTGTTGTAGGCGGAGCTATGTTATATGAAGCTAGTTTTAAATATGCTAACAAATTATATATATCTTATATTAAAGGTGAATTTGAAGGTGATACTTATCTAGCTGACTTTGATTTATCACAATTTAACTTAAAGTCGGAAAAAGACAATGAACTTGTTACTTATAAAGTATATGAAAGAATGGAGTAATGTTTAAATGTTGTTATTATTTATATCTTTATTAATTTCTATAGGGTTTTATACTCTATTTAGTTTTTTATATGCTCCATTTTGGTATTTTTACCTAATCTGGATTTTACCCGCAATTCTTAGCTCAGCTATTACTGTAGTTTTAATTACATTTATTGTGCTTTATACAACGAAATATTTAAAACCTACAAATAAGTTTAAACACGCTATATTTCACATGTATATTAGTTTTATCATGGTGTTATATAGAGTTAAAGTTGAAATCAAAGGTAAAGAAAATATCCCCAAAAAAACATTTATTGCATTTGGTAATCATAAATCTATGATGGACGTTCCTATTACATATTATGCTTATAAATCAACTATGTCTGCAGTTAGTAAAAAACAATTAGAAAAAGTTATTTTTCTAAAAACATTAATAGATTCATTTAAAGTTATTACTATTGATAGAGATAATGATAGAGAGGCTTTAAAATCGATAATTAGTGGTATTAAAGATGTCGAAAAAGGTTTAAGTATGATGGTCTTTCCTGAGGGTGGGATAAAGTCAAGAGAAACAGAATTAATGGTTGATGCTAAACCAGGTGCATATAAGTTGGCAACAAAACCACAAGTACTAGTTTCTCCATTTAGTATAATAGGAACATCAAAATTTAAAACAAAAAAAAGATGGAAGAAAATTACAATTAAATTCATTATTCATAAACCAATATATCCTGAAGAGTATAATAATTATTCTCCACAAGAACTGGCTGATAAAGTGTTTGCAATTGTGAATGAGGGTGTTATAAATGCAACTAAATAAAATATTAACCAGAAAATTTAAAATATATTTTTTTATTTCTTTTGGACTAGCTGTTTTAACTATGATTTTATTTTTATCTACCATTATATTTCCTTCAAAACTAAATGCTAGCTTAGTTATTACTTTTGCGGTGTTTTTTCTTGTTGCAGCAATTAATGAATTTGTTATGTGTATTATTTTTGTAAAAAGAGCGATGGTAGAATATGCAAAAGCAAATAAAATTCAATAAAGTTTATATTGAATTAACCAGCAAATGTAATTTGTCTTGTTTTTTTTGTACTCCTCAAAAAAAAGATAGAAAGCTTGCTTTTTCTCAGTATAAAAATATTATT
>JBOFSX010000120.1:0-14802 GCA_051651765.1 Anaeroplasmataceae bacterium
ATTTCTCTACCATTTATTTCTATGGGAGTAGCTGGACCATTACATTTAGAATTATCATTAACAAGATCTAAATTTGATGAAATTACTCATGATTTAGTAGACAGATGTTTAGGACCTGTAAGAAGAGCTCTTAAAGATGCTAATCTTACTCCATCAGATATCGATCAAGTTTTACTAGTAGGTGGATCTACACGTATTCCTGCAGTACAAGAATTAGTTAAAAAAGAATTACAAAAAGAACCTAATAAATCAGTTAACCCTGATGAAGTAGTAGCAATGGGTGCTGCAATTCAAGGTGGAGTTTTAACAGGTGAAGTTAAAGATGTATTATTATTAGACGTTACACCTTTATCATTAGGTATTGAAACAATGGGAAGTGTATTTACAAAATTAATTGATAGAAACACTACTATTCCAACATCTAAATCACAAGTATTCTCAACTGCATCTGATAACCAACCAGCAGTTGACATTCATGTACTTCAAGGTGAAAGACAAATGGCTAACGATAATAAAACTTTAGGAAGATTCCAATTAGGAGATATTCCACCAGCTCCAAGAGGAGTACCTCAAATCGAAGTTAAATTTGATATTGATGCTAATGGTATAGTTAATGTTAGTGCAAAAGATCTAGGTACAGGAAAACAACAAAATATAGTTATTCAAAATAGTGGTTCTCTATCAGATGCTGAAATTGAAAAAATGATTAAAGAAGCTGAAATCAATGCTGAAGCTGATAAAAAAAGAAGAGAAGAAGCTGACCTTTTAAATGAAGCAAATCAATTAATATTCCAAACTAAAAAAGCTATGGATGATTTAAAAGATTTAACTGAAGATGATAAAAATGAATTAATTTCTAAATCTGATGAATTACAAAAAGCTGTTGATGCTAAAGATTTAGATTTAATTAGAAGTAAAAAACAAGAATTAGAATCAAAAATACAACAACTTACAGCTAACGCTTATCAACAAAATCCAAATCCAGAAGCTGAGCAAGCATCTAGTGATGAAGATATTATTGACGCAGATTCAAACGATTTTAACTAATAAAATAAAACAAGGGCCAAACCCAGGCCCTTGTTTGTGCGAGGTATAGAAAATGGCAAAAAATGATTTTTATGATACATTAGGTGTAAGTAAAACTGCATCAGCAGACGAGATTAAAAAAGCTTATAGATCACTAGCAAAAAAATATCATCCAGATGTTAACAAAGATGCTAATGCTGAAGCTAAATTTAAAGAAATAAACGAAGCTTACGAAACATTAAGTAATCCAGAATCAAAACAAAGATATGATACATATGGATCAGCAGATCCAAATCAAGGTTTTGGTGGTTTTGGAGGATTTGGTGGAGGGGGAGCGCAAGGCTTCGGTGGTTTTGAAGACATCATTAATCAATTTTTTGGTGGCGGTAGACAATCACAACAATCACAATCTAGAACAAATAGAGCATATAAAGGTGAAGACATTCATGTCAGTATGAAAATTTCATTTAAAGATGCAATATTTGGATGCACAAAGACTATTGAATTAACTTTTACAGACAACTGTCCTACTTGTTCAGGTACTGGAGCATTTTCTAAAGCAGATATACATGTTTGTGAAAAATGTAAAGGTTCTGGAGCTGTTTATGTAGAACAACAAACTATGTTTGGTAGAGCAAGAACACAAGTAGCATGTCCTACATGTAGTGGTAGCGGTAAAACTATTAAAAAGAAATGTGAAAAATGTAAAGGTAAAGGAAGACTTAAAGTTACTAAAAACCTAGACATTAAAATACCAGCAGGTATTGCTGATGGTATGTCGTTAAGAGAATCAGGAAAAGGTGAAGCAGGAATCAATGGTGGACCTCATGGAGATCTATATATTGAGTTTAAAGTGGAATCTCATCCTTATTTTGTAAGAGATAAATCTGATATTATTTTAACAGTTCCAGTATCATATAACCAACTTACACTAGGGTGTATCCTAGATGTTCCAACGGTTGATGGTATAGTAAGTATAAAGATACCTGCAGGAACACAATCACTTTCTAAATTTTTAGTAAAAGGTAAAGGTGCAATTAATCCTAAAACTAAAGTAAAAGGTGATCAATACGTAATTGTTAAACTAGAAATACCTACAAGTATTTCATCAGAACAAAAGAAAAAATTAGAAGAATTTATGAGTTTAGATAAAGGTAAAAATGATCCTTGGACTAAATTTTCAAATAATTTTCCAAAATTATAATTAATCATAAAAAATCAACTTTTATTAAGTTGATTTTTTATTTCTAATATTTAAAATTATTGATATAAAAAGTATGTTTATGTTATAATAGATAAAAAAATGGAGGAATTACTAATGGCTGAAATGGAAAAAGTAACTAACGAAGATACTATTAACATCACTATTGATGAAACAAAAGAGAATAAAGGATTAAAAGAATATCAAAAATTATTAAAATTAGAAGAAGGAAGAAAACAATTTAACAAGGCTAAAAAAATGGTTAAATTAGGTTTATTCAAACAAGATAGAGATGATAATTTTGATATTTCAAAAGTTAAAAAAGTATATACGACTTTAAAATATAAAGGAGCATATATACTATATAAATCAAAAAGCGGAAATGATTTTTATTTTATTAAAGAATTAAGTGAAAGTGATACAAAAAGAGCTTTTGCTTACGATATTATAGAAATAGAAACAGTTACTGATGAAGAGTATATTTTGATTTGTGAAGCATCTAAATATGAAAAAAATAGACTCCTTTCTTTTAGTTTTCCATTTGTAGGAATTATGTTTATTGCAACATTAATTGTTGCAGTAGTTTATTTAGTAATAATGGTTATAGACGGAATTGAAATTCAATCTTTAATTTCATTTTTCTTAACATTCTTACCATCTGTAGGTAGCCTAGCAGCATTAACAGTTATTTCATTTATTATGAATAAAAAATTTAACGAGTAATTATGCAAAAATATTTTATTTCTAAAGAAGAATTCAATAACGATAAAATTACATCAGATGATGTATTTCATATCAGACAAGTAATGAGATCTAAAATAGGAGATAAAATACTTATTAGTAATGATGAAGTAGAATATATTTGTGTAATTACACAAATAGAAAAAAACTATATATTATTCTATAAACAAGAAATGGTAGCGAATGAAAACGAACTACCATTTCTTGTTGATATATATCAAGGATTTCCTAAGTCAGATAAACTAGAAGATATTATTAAACATTCCACTGAATTAGGTGTAAATAATATATATGCTGTTATTACTAAAAGAAGTATATTTAAACTAGATCAATCAAAAAAAGAATCTAAGATTATTAGATATAATAAGATTTGTAAAGAAGCTTCAGAACAGTCTAATAGAAAAGTTTGTTCAAAGTTTATAGATATATTAAAAATAGATAAAATAGATTTTTCAAGTTATAACAAACTAATATTATGTTATGAAGAATCTGCAAAAAATAATGAATTATCAAACTTTAAATCTTTACTTAAAGATATCAAAAAAGATGATAAAGTTTGTATATTTATAGGACCTGAAGGCGGAATAGATAAAGACGAAGTTGATTGCTTAATCAACAAAGGATTTACTTGTTGTGGGCTAGGACCTAGAATACTTAGAACAGAAACAGCTAGTCTTTATGTTATGAGTTGTTTATCTTATGAAAAGGAGTTAATGTAAATGCCAAAAATTTGTTTTTTTACTTTAGGATGCAAAGTTAACACATATGAATCAAATTCATTAATGAATACTTTTCAATCAAAAGGATATGAAATAGTAGATGAGACAGATATTGCTGATGTTTATATCATCAATACTTGTTCTGTAACTAATAATGCAGATAGTAAAAGTAGAAAAACTATCAATAAAGCTATAAACATTAATCCAAACGCTATAATTTGTGTAATGGGATGTTACACTCAAACAAATAAAGATGCACAAACTATTGAAGGTGTTGATATTCTTTTAGGAAATGGTAATAAAAATAAAGCATTTGAACTAATAGAAGAAAAACTAAATAAAAAAACACCTAAAATTATAGATATTATTCATACAAAAGATAATTCCGATTTTGAAGAAATGAATATAACTTCATTTGATCAAACAAGAGCATTTATTAAAATTCAAGATGGTTGTGATAATTTTTGTTCATACTGCATTATTCCTTTTGCAAGAGGAAAAATTAAATCTAAACATAAAGACAAAGTATTAGATGAAATTAAAACAATCGTTGATAAAGGATATAAAGAAATTGTATTTGCTGGTATTAATACTGGAAAATACAATTCACATGATAATTATAGATTATCAAATTTAATAGAAGATATTATAAGTGAAGTACCACAATTAGAAAGAATTAGATTATCTTCAATTGAAATAAATGAAATTGATGATAATATTTTAAATTTAATTAAATCAAGTAAAGTAGTAGCAAATCACTTACATTTACCACTTCAATCAGGTAATGATAAAATATTAGAATTAATGAATAGAAAATATAATCTAGAATATTATGAAAATAAAATAAATAAAATTAGATCTATTAGACCAGACATATCTATATCTACAGATGTCATTGTAGGTTTTCCTTATGAAACTGATGAAGATTTTATCTTAACAAAACAATTTATCGAAAAAATAGGTTTTTCAATGCTTCACGTTTTTCCTTACTCTATAAGAAAAAACACAAAAGCAGCAGTTATGCCACAAGTTGATAATGTTGTAAAAAAATCAAGAGCAAAAATCCTTAATGATTTATCTGATGAATTAAATTATAAATACAATCTAAATTTTATAGACAAAGTATTAGATGTTATTGTTGAACCGAGTAAATCAAATGAATATTTGCTTGGACATACATCTAATTATATTAATGTTAAAATTGATTCAACAGATACTAATTTAATAGGTAAAAAAATAGATGTTAAAATATACAAAGTAGATAATACAGGCGTATACGCTAAATTAATTAATTAAATAAATTTAATATACCATTAACATTTATAATTTGATATAATTAATAAACAAGTTTTAACTTGAAAGAGGTAGATTTATGAAACTAAATGATAGAGGACTTTTAATAGTAATTTCCGGACCTTCTGGTGTTGGAAAAGGAACTGTTCGTAAAGCTCTTTTTGATGTACCAGGAAACAATCTTGAATATTCAGTAAGTATGACTACTAGAGCTAAAAGAGAAGGCGAAGTAGAAGGAAAAGATTACTATTTTGTATCGACAGAAGAATTTGAAAAAAGAATAGAAGAAAACAAATTCTTAGAATATGCTAAATTTGTTTCAAATTATTATGGTACTCCTCTTGATAAAGTTGAAGAACATTTAAATAATGGTAAAGAAGTTGTATTAGAAATTGAGGTTGAAGGTGCTCTTCAAGTTAAAGACTTAATGCCTGATGCTGTTTTTATATTTATAGTTCCGCCTAAAAAACAAGCTCTTTATGATAGATTAAGAAGACGTGGAACTGAATCAGAAGAAGTAATTGAAGAAAGAGTAAAAAAAGCAAATAGAGAATTTAAAGTTGCTAACAGATATGATTACATTGTTGTTAATGATGAAGTTAATAATGCTGCTGATCGTATTATGGCAATTATAAGAGCTGAACATGCAAAAACATCTAGATCGATACACAAATACCTAGAATTAATGGAAGAATAAAAGGAGAATTATTATGGCTAAAAGAAAAGTAAATGAAGATGGAATGCGTTATCCTTCAGTGGATTCACTACTTGAAAAAGTAGATTCAAAATACAAACTAGCTTATGCGGCAGCTAAAAGAGCAAAAATTATTGATGAAGAGCAAGGTTATGTAGCAACAGAAAATACTATCTGTGCAAAACCGGTTGGCCAAGCTTTAGAAGAAATTTTAGAAGATAAAGTTAAAATTACGTTTGTAAATACAAGTTCATCACAATTAAAAATTAAAGAAAAAATAGAAATAGTAACTAATAATAAAGAAGACTAAGACGGTAAATATTACCGTTTTTTCTATATTCAAATAACAGTAATATAAAGGAGGTGTATTATTATGAATGAAGATATTAAATTAAAACTAGAGTTACTACCTAATGATCCTGGTTGTTATTTAATGAAAAATAAAGATAACAAAATTATATATGTAGGTAAAGCTAAAAATTTAAAAAATAGAGTAAGAAGTTATTTTACAGGAGCTCATAATAATAAAACAACACGTCTAGTAGAAGATATTACTTCATTTGATTATATAATTACAAACTCTGAAGTAGAATCACTTGTATTAGAATCTAATTTGATTAAACAACATGATCCTAAATATAATATTTTACTTACAGATGATAAAAGCTATCCTTATATATTACTTACTAATGATAAACATCCTAGACTATTAGTAGTAAGAAATCCTAAATCTAAAAAACTAAATGGTAAAATATTTGGGCCATATCCAAATGTGTTTGCTGCTAGAAAAACATGTGAACTACTTAATAGATTATATCCATTAAGAAAATGTAATAAAATTCCAAAACAAGCATGTCTATATTATCATATGCATCAATGCCTAGGGCCATGTATTATTGATGAGGAATTTGATTACTCATTATATAAAAAAGATATTACATCTTTTTTAAATGGTAATTCAAAAGAAATAATTAAACAATTAGAATTTCAAATGGAAGAATCTTCTAAAAATCTTGAATTTGAAAAAGCTATAGAATTTAGAAATTTATTAGACTACTTAAATACAACATTATCAGATCAAACAATTACTATTTCTGATACTCAATCTAAAGATATTATTGGATTTAAAATAGATGAAGATAGTATATCTATATGTGTTTTATATATGCGTAATGGAAAAATAGTTCAAAACTATTTTTCCATATTCCCTATCGTAGATGAGATTAACATAATGATAGAATCTATACTTATTCAGTTATATGAAAATAAATCTCTTATACCTAAAGAAATAATTATAGATAAATATATAGATAGTGAAGTAATAGAACAGTTTTTAAACACTAAAATAATAATACCTATTAAAGGTAGTAAAAAAGATTTACTAGATCTTGCTAATAAAAATGCTACAGAAAACTTAATTAAAAACAAACTATTATATAAAAATAAAGTTCTTAAAAAGTTTGAAACAATAGAATCACTAGCAAATCTTCTTAACATAGATACACCATATCATATAGAAGCATTTGATAACTCTAATCTTTTTGGTGAATACCCTGTAAGTGCGATGGTAGTATATAAAAATGGTAAACCATCTAAAAAAGATTATAGAAAATATCACATTAAAACTGTTAAAGGTGCTAATGACTATGAATCTATGAAAGAAGTTATTTATAGAAGATATTTAAAACTAAAACTAGAAGACCTACCTTTTCCTGATCTAATAATTATGGATGGAGCTACTATACAAGTTAATGCTTGTTTAGAAGTATTAAAACTTTTAAATTTAAATATTAACGTTATAGGTATTAAAAAAGATATTAACCATAAAGCTAATTCTATAATCTATAATAATGAAGAATACAAAATAGAAAAAAACTCTGATATATATTTATTTATATCTAATGTAAGTCAAACAGTACATGACTTTGCGATATCATTTTTTAGATCTACTAAAGTAAAAGGAATGTTCTCATCAAGACTTGATGGTATAAAAGGATTAGGTCCTAAGAAAAAAGAACTAATTTTAAAACATTTTTTATCAATAGATAAAATATCTAATGCTACTACAGAAGAATTTAAAGAAATTGGTATAAATGAAGAATTATCTAATCTAATAAAAGAACACTTAAAAGAAAACTAAATAAGTAAAAAAGCAAAATCACCTCTATTTTTATAATAGAGGTGATTTATTTGTTTTGTCTTAATTGTAATAAAAGAATAATTATTAAAAGATCTTTATCTACTTTATTTAAAAATGAAATGATACTTATTTGTGATGATTGTTTTAAAAAGAATCCTATCAATATAACTTATAATGAAGTAGAACTAGATAATTATAAATTAAAGATATATTCACTATTTGAAAATGATGTAATAGTCAAATACAATCCATATCTTAAAGAATACTCATATCTAATATGTAAATTATTAAGTGATAATATACTTGTATTTGATAGTATTATATTTAATGATGAAACAATACAGTTTGTAGAATCAGTATGCAAATTGTTAGAAAGTAATTTAGTTATAGTATGTTTTAAATATTTACTATAAAAATTTAAGTATATGTCTTGAAAACGCTTACATATAATGTTATAATACAAATGTACAAAAGGTACAAATTGGAGTGATTAATATGAAAATAGAAGTAGTAGGAAAGAATGGTTTTATACCATCAGCAAACAATAAGGATTATATAGCTAAAAAGCTATCTAAACTTGAAAATTTTTTTGATGAAAACCATACTTTAGAAGCAAGAGTTGTTTGTAAAGTTTATAAAGAATTTCACAAAGTAGAAGTTACTATACCAATTAAAAAAGGAATTTTACGTGCTGAAGTTTCTGATGAAAACTTATATTCAGCTGTTGACAAAACAATTGAAAAATTGATTTCTCAAATTAGAAAATACAAAACAAGAACAAATACAAAAATGGATAAGGATGGACTTAAAGATTTGTATGTAGAAGCTAGTGTTGATACTGATGAAATCGAAAGAGAAATATTTGTATCTAAGTTAGTAAAAAATAAAGAATTAAAAGTATATCCTTTAGATCTTGATGAAGCTATTCAACAAATGGATTTATTAGGTCATAGCTTTTTCGTATATACAGATAAAGCATCAAATAATACTCATATATTATATAAAAGAGATGATGGAGATTACGCTGTCATAGAATTAGCTAATTAATTCAATATTAAGATAACTCCTAAAAATATTTAGGAGTTATTTTTATTTTATAGTATAATTAAATATATTTGAAGGTGATTATATATGTTAAAAACTATACTAAATAATGAAAAAAACAAACTATACTTTAATACATTAATGAATAAAATCAAAGAAGAATATAAACTAAATACTTGTTATCCTCCTATTGATAAAATATTTAATGCATTTAATTATAATAATGTAAGCGTATGTATATTAGGACAAGATCCTTATTTTAACGAAGGAGAAGCAAATGGTTTATCTTTTAGTGTAGACTGTATTAAACTTCCCCCTACACTAAAAAATATATACAAAGAGATATCTAGTGATTTTAATAAAGAAGTAGAACAAGATGGTAATTTAACTTACTTATCTGAGCAAGGTGTATTTCTTTTAAATACAGTACTTACTGTTCAAAAAGGACTACCTCATTCTCATAAAAATATAGGTTGGACTGAATTTACCAATAATGTTTTAATTGAACTTAACAAATCAACTACACCTATAGTATTTATACTATGGGGGAATCATGCTATCAGTTATGAAAAGTTTATTACTAATCCAATTCATTTAATACTTACATCATCACATCCATCGCCTCTAGGTTGTTATAGAAGTTTTAATGGTTCTAAACCATTTTCAAAAACAAATGAATTTTTAATTAAAAATAAAATGAATCCAATCAAGTGGATTAAAAAGGAGTACTTAAATGAAAATTAGAATTATAGGAGCTGGACTTGCAGGTTGTGAAGCAGCATATTACCTTGCTAAAAAAGGTTATGAAATAGATCTTTACGAAATGAGACCAGTTAAAAATACACCTGCACATAAAACATCTAACTTTTCTGAACTAGTATGTTCTAACTCACTAAGAAGTGATTCACTAGATAATGCTTGTGGAATACTTAAAAAAGAAATGGAAGCATTTGATTCTATAATTATCAAAATAGCTAGACAAACAGCTGTTAAAGCTGGTGGAGCTTTAGCTGTTGATAGAGAAGGTTTTAGTGAAGAAGTAACAAAGATAATTAAATCATTTAAAAATATAAATGTTATTAACGATGAATTTATAGATATAGATTCTAACATTCCTACAATCATTTGTTCAGGACCTCTTACTAGTGATTTATTATCAAGTAATATTAAATCATTATTAGGAGAAGAAGACTTTTACTTTTTTGATGCTGCTGCACCAATAGTAAAAAAAGAATCTCTTAACTTTGATAAAGTATATTTAAAAAGTAGATATGATAAAGGTGAAGCATCTTACTTAAACTGTCCTATGACAGAATCTGAGTTTAATCACTTTTATGATGAATTAATAAATGCTAAATGTATAGAACCTAAAGACTTTGAATTAAAAGTATTTGAAGGTTGTATGCCTGTAGAAGTAATGGCTAAAAGAGGAAGACAAACATTATTGTTTGGACCTTTAAAACCAGTAGGTTTAGAAACACCAAAAGGCGAAAGACCTTATGCTGTTGTACAACTAAGACAAGATGACGCTAAAGAAACCTTATATAATCTAGTAGGTTTTCAAACTCACTTAACTTATGGTGAACAAAAAAGAGTATTTTCTTTAATACCAGGATTAGAAAATGCTGAGTTTACTAAATATGGTGTTATGCATAAAAATACTTTTATTAACGCCCCTAAACTATTAAATAATACACTTCAAACTAAAAAGTTTTCTAATATATTTTTTGCTGGTCAATTATCAGGTGTTGAAGGCTATGTAGAAAGTGCAGCTAGTGGAATACTAGCGGCTGTTAATATGGATAGATTTTTAAATAATAAAGATATGTTAGTACTTCCTACAAGCACAGTACTTGGATCTATGATTCACTATATTACTCACGCATATGTTAATGGTTTTCAACCAATGAATGCTAACTTTGGTATTATGAAGGATATAGACTTTAAACACTCTAAAAAAGATAGAAAAAAAATATACGCTGATATAGCTTTAAAAACAATTGAAGAAATTATAGGTAATTTAAATGAAGAGTGATTTAGAAATAATTCAAGAGTTTAGCGACTATCTTACTTATTCTAAAAATTATACTTCTAATACAGCTACTAGTTATGTTAATGACTGTATAGAATTTTCTAACTTCATTACTAATGAAAAACTAGCAGCAAACCTTTTATCTTTGAGAAACGATAGAGTTTGTAAAAACTTTATCGTTCACTTAAATATGAATAAAGACAAAGCTACAACAGTAAATAGAAAACTATCTTGCCTTAGAACATTTTATAATTACTTAGTAAAAAATGAATATGTGAAAGAAAACTTCTTTTTAAATATAGATAGTCTTAAAAAAAGTAAAAGACTACCTAAAGTACTTAAAACAGAAGAAATTGATTTAATGTTTAAATCAATTAATATAAAAACAGATCTTGGTTTAAGAAGTTATATATTACTAGAAATACTTTACTCATGTGGTTTAAGAGTAAGTGAGATTTGTAATATACTTATTAAAGACATAGACTTTATTAATTGTAGTTTTACTATTAAAGGAAAAGGAAATAAAACTAGAATAGTTTTATTTCCAGATGATATGTTAGAACACATAAAACACTATATATCAACCGCTAGACTTAATTTACTACTTAGATCTGATAATCAAGAAAATAGATACTTATTTTTAAATAACAAAGGAACTACACTAACTCCAAGAGGAGTTAGAACTATTTTAAATAAAATAATAGAAGATGCTCATGAATCTTTTAAAATAACACCACATATGTTAAGACATTCATTTGCAACAGAAATGTTAAATAATGGAGCAGACTTAAGAGTAGTACAAGAACTACTAGGACATGAAAACTTAAGTACAACACAAATATATACTCATATATCTGCAGAAAAACTTAAAGAATCTTATTTAAATCACTTTCCTAGAGTTAATAATACAATAAGCAAGAAAGATGATGTTAAGTAGATTAATTCTCAAATTTTAATAACTTTGATATAATAAAAACAGTAGGGAGGTTTTTATATGATAAAAACAATTAATTTAACAAGAACATATAAGACTAAACAAGGGACATCAGTACAAGCATTAAAGAATGTAAATGTAGAATTTCAAGATAAAGGACTAGTATTTATACTAGGTAAAAGTGGTAGTGGTAAATCTACATTTTTGAATGTAGTAGGTGGTCTTGATAAATATGATTCTGGGGAAATCATAATTAGAGGAAAAAGTAGTGCTAAATTTTCACAATCTGATTTTGATAGTTACAGAAATACATATGTTGGTTTTATATTTCAAGAATACTATATTCTAAAAGAATTTAGTGTAGGAAAAAATATTCAACTTGCAATAGAATTGCAAAATAAAAAAGCAAATAAAAAAGAAGTAAAACAACTATTAGATTTAGTAGATCTAACTGGTTTTTATAGAAGAAAACCTAATGAATTATCGGGTGGACAAAAACAAAGAATAGCTATAGCTCGTGCCTTAGTTAAAAACCCACATATTATTATGGCCGATGAGCCAACAGGTGCACTAGATAGTGCTACAGGAAAACAAGTATTAGATACACTTAAAAAACTATCAGCTGAAAAGCTTGTATTAGTTGTATCGCATGATAGAGAGTTTGCTGAAAATTACGCTGATAGAATTATAGAATTTGCTGATGGAGAAATCATTTCAGATACAACAAGAGAATCTTTTGAATCTGAAAAAGCAACAGAAAATATAGAAGTAATGGATAATAAAATTATTCACTTTAAACAAGGAACAGTATTAACAGCTGCTGATACTAAGATTATTAATGAGTTAATTAGTTCTAATATGTCAGATGGTTATATATCATTAGATAAAGAATCAAATTATAAATTTAAAAGAGCAGCAAGAATTTCAGATGATGATAAAAAAGAAACGTTTATAGCAACATCTGATAAAAATTTAACTATTACTCATTATGATAAAGGTGATTTTAAATCAATTAAAAGTAAACTACCTATGATGGATGCTTTTAAAATGGGTCTTAACAGTTTATTTTCTAAGAAAATAAGATTATTTTTTACAATAGTACTAGCTGCATTTGCTTTTGCATTATTCGGTGTAGCATACACAGCATCAAGTTATGATAGAGATACAGTAACATACACTTCCTTACAAGATAATAATGTTACTCATGTCGGTATAAGTAAAGTAGAAGATAAAGAATATCAAGGTGACAAATATCCAGAAACAGTTAAGATGACTCAAAAGGATATAGATAAACTTAAAAAAGATAATCCAAATATGAAATTTTCTAGTATTTATAATCCATCTCAATCAGCTGGAAACGGCATAAGTATGTTTAATAATTACGCATCACCAGCTTCAAATAGTGAATTAGCATATTATTCACCTAATCTAGGTGGATTGTTTCCAATAAATCAAAAATTAATTGATAGAAACAATTTTGTTTTAAAAGGCAAATTACCTGAAAATGAAAATGAAATAGTTATTACTAATTATACTGCTGAATCATTTATAGAGTATGGATACAAATCTAAGGGTCAAATATATAAAATAAATACTATAGATGATATGTTAAATAAAGACTTGGAGATTTATTTAAAAACAAAATATGATTTTAAAATAGTAGGTATATTAGATACAAAAATAGATAAAGAAAGATATAAAGCATTATCACCGAAAGCTCAATATTCTGCTAAACTAAGCCAATTAGCTCAAGAGATGCAAGCTTTAAGATTGTACTCATATAATGGGTTAGGTTATGTGAATCCTACATTAATTGAAAATGAAATTAATAAAGATAATGAGTTTTTTCAAGTAGGAGATGGTTTTTTTGGTAGTAGTGAAAAAGTTTTTATTACAAAAACAACACTAAATAATAAAACGTATCAAGGAAATCATTTTAGTCAACTAATGAAATATACATCTAAAGACTACAATACTATATATAAAACAGGTATTAATAAAGTCGATGATAAATCTGTAGTAATAAATATGTATGATTTTATGCAAATATACGAAGATATCACTGATGAAGAATTTGATTTTAATAATGATATAAAATCCTTTTTAGATTCTCAAGATATTAAACTTGAAATAAGTTATAAACAAAGATTTGATTCAGAAGAAGTTACTACATTAAAATTAGATGTAGTAGGAGTAATTCCTAGTTTTGACTTAGCATCTCGTTTTGAGTTTTGTATGTCTAGCGAAAATGTAAATATATTTGTAGATGTTGAAATAGGTAATTTTTCTGGTGTTATTGTTGAGTTAGCTGATAAAGATTCTATTGCTAATTTAATAACACAATCTTACTTAACTGTAGATGGCGTTAGATATAAAATGCAATCTATAGTAGCTCCTACACTAGATCTTATGAATGAACTAGCAGAACAATTAGCTTCTATACTAGTATGGGTAGCACTTGGATTTTGTATTTTTGCAGGGTTCTTACTAATGAATTTTATATCAGTTAGTATAACATCTAAGAAAAACGATATAGGTATACTTAGAGCGATAGGTGCAAGAAGTAATGATATTACTAAAATATTCTTTTTTGAAAGTTTAGTTATATCGTTAATAAACTTTGCTTTAGCAACAGGACTTACAATTGCAGCTATTATAGGAATAAATTTGACAATTAATAATTTAGGATTTAATATTACTTTCTTAAATTTTGGAATTATTCAAATTTTATTATTGTTAGGAATAAGTATTTTAGTAGCTTTAATAGCAAGTTTCTTACCTGTTAAAGCAGTTACTAGATTAAGACCAATTGACGCTATAAAAAAATAATATATAAAAAAAGATTTTAAAAGTGGTTTAATCATTTTTAAAATCTTTTTATTTTTTTGTGTTTTTTTTGAAAAAAAATAAATATTGTATTATTTTGTATAAATTAGTATAATAGAGCATTGAGGTGAAAATATGATAAAGGTAGTAAA
>JBOFSX010000121.1:0-2031 GCA_051651765.1 Anaeroplasmataceae bacterium
AGTTAGTTGTATATCTGAGGTTGAAGGTGGAAAAAGAAGAATTGATGAAGATCAATGTATTGATTGTGGTGCTTGTGCAGGTTCTTGTCCTGTTTCTTGTATCTCTTCAGCTGATTAATTCACACATTAGAGATCATTCATTGATCTCTTTTTTATTTACAAAGTCTTAATTTCTATACATTTTTGTATTTTTGTATTTTTATGATATAATAGTATTAAAAAATGCTTGGAGGACAACGTGGAAGACAAATTTTTAATAGAATCTTTAAATAGCTTACTTAAAGATGATCTTTTCAAAATTTTAGCTAAATTTAATACAAAAATTGCTAAAAGTACTGTTAAAGGAAAAATTATCGAACAAATTCTTGAGGTTTATCAAAATAATTCTATAAATTTTTTAGAAATATTTTCTAAAGATACATTAACTTATCTTTGTGAACTTGATAACGAAAATTTAATTGTTAATGAAGAGGATTTCTTTGAATTTGAAGAGTTTTTATTACCTTTACAAAGTTTTGGATTTATATCTAAAAATCCTATAAAAGAAAAAAATAATAACCACTATACTATTTCTAGTTGGTTTATAGAAACTATAAATGTTTTATCTCAAAAAGAGGAAAATCAAAGTTTAATAAATAATAATCAAGAGCTTGAGATGCTTATTTTAGGAATGGTAAGATTCTATGGTGTTATTGATGAACAAAAGTTGTTAGAATTGCTAACTCCTACATTTAATGAGATTTCACTTCAAAAAATACATAGTTTTATAGATTCTAGATGGATACTTAATGTATTTATATCAAAACTAGAAGATTCTGGTAGTGGTATGATATATCTTGTTGCTGATTCTGTTTCAGAACCAGTGGATATTTTACATGAAAGTTTAAAATATGAAAATTTAGATTATAAAGTTTTAACAAATGATGAGTATAAGAACTATTGGAATTACTTCTTTATTGAAAAAACTCAAGAAGTTGCTGACTTAATAACTTTATTCATGAATTATCAATTAGAAGGACCTCAAATCGGTTTTGAAATTACAACAACTATTGATAGAATAAAAAACAACGTATCTATTAATGATATCTTTGAAGATACTAAAACTAGAATTACATTTAAAAACTCAAATGAGGAAGATATTTTCATAACTTTAACAACTAGAATGTCTAAATTATTACCTCTTTGGACTTTAAAAGGAAACTCTTATATAGAGATTTTTGGAGAAAATCAACCTCCTAGAACTGTTAATAAAATTGGTAGAAATGATAACTGTCCTTGCGGATCAGGAAAAAAATATAAAAAATGTTGTTCAAAATAAAAAAAATAGGAGATATCTCCTATTTTTTTTATTATATTTGGTTTGGTTATTTTCTATACTCTTATAGTATAGTATAACCTGTAATTTGTCAAGAAAAGAATATCTTTATTAAAAACCTGGTAGTAGTATTGAAGCCCCTGGTCCTATTGGAGCTCCTGTTAACATCCATATTGCTAAGAATATTGACCATCCTACTAAAAATACCATTGAATAAGGAAGCATTACTGATACAAGTGTTCCTAACGATGCTTTTTTATCATATTTTTGCATAAATACAATTATCATTGCAAAATATGACATTAAAGGAGAGATTATATTTGTTGTTGAATCTCCTATTCTATAAGCTAACTGTGTAAATTCTGGTGTATATCCTATTCTCATAAGCATCGGTACAAATACTGGTGCTAAAATCGCCCATTTTGCTGACGCTGATCCCATAAATAGATTTAAGAATCCAACAATAACTATGAATCCAATAACTAGTGGTATTCCACCAATTCCTGTACTTTGTAAAAAATCTGCACCTTTTACTGCTAAAATCGTTCCTAAATTTGTATATCCAAAATATGCTATGAATTGAGCTGCAAAGAATACTAAAACTATATATCCTGACATCCCTTGCATTGATTTTGCTAACATACCCATTACATCACTATCATTTTTTATTGTTCCTATTGATTTACCATAAGCTAAACCTGGTAATGCAAAGAATA
>JBOFSX010000122.1:0-2611 GCA_051651765.1 Anaeroplasmataceae bacterium
AAAACACTAACTGTTAACACATTGTAAAATACTAAAATATAGCTATAAATGTTAAAAACAACTTAATCAAATCTATCAACGATTTAAATTATTTTTTTTATCTTCAATTGAGTTTATCTTATTATTGGGTAAAGAATAGTATAAGTGATACAATTCTCCAAATAATTTAAAAAGTTATCATTTATTTATAAAAGCACCTACTGATATACAAATTAAAAAAGTCATCTTTATAAGATGACTTCTTTTATAGTAACACTAATAGTATCAACAGGTTGTTTATATATTTTACTTCTTATATCTTTTCTAATTCCTATAGTATGACAAGTAGTTCCTTTTTAACAAGACTACCATGATATATGTAATTATCGAAGGTTATTATTAATTAAATTTTTCATCTATATCCTCTACTTCTTTAATACAGCATCAAAGCTATTTATTTGAATTTAATAAGTAATTTGTACACCTATACTTACACTATATTATTTTCATTCTCATAACATAAACAGTGATTTACATTCTTTAATAAAAAAGAAACGTTGTTAGACAAATCTTCAACTTCTTTTAGAGATGATTTTATGTTGAATCTATTTTGCATTTTTCTATTACTAGTAAACTTATCTCCTAAATAAGAAAAAACATCAGAAGCAAACTGTAAACGATTAAACGGAAATGACCTTTTTATTCCGATATTCAAAATTCGAAGTTTTTAATTATTTACCTCAAACAAAATATAAATGTAATATTTGATACTATCAAAATTTACTAAGAAATCTACCTGGGGAGAGGGTTTATACTCTATTTAAAACGGGATCAAATAAGCCTATAAGTAAATCTTGATCAAATTTTATTTGTCTTACGTTCTTAATAGAAGTATATAGAATCAAAATCTCGGAATTATTAATTCTATTAATATAATTTGGATGATTTGCATATATATATTTTAATCCTCCAGTATCTTTCGGATTAAAATGTTGTCTTAACCTCTGACCCAAAACCTGTGAATGTGTTTCACCAACATAAAAAATTTGATGAGTATTTTTATCTGCAAAAATATATATTCCATGACATTTATACGCATTATTAAAGTAATACTTAAATTTTTGATGCATCTGAGAATTTGATACAGTTTTATAATCAATCCAAGTTGATTGATAAGTCGTTAATTTGCTACCACAATAACCTCTAGATTTCATCAATTGTACTAAATCATTATAAGTAATCATTATAATACCTACTTTCATTTACAATATTATACAATAAACTCTTTTACTTCATAACTAATTTTTTAGAATTAAATGTATGTTTCTTTTTTTAAAACTTAGCATTTTAATTATTATGACATTCTATGTAACGAATTAATAAATTACCAAATTTAGTCTAATACTAATATCATTAACATTACCTACAGTTAAATATTTAATATGCTGCATTAAGTCTATCCCACATTTCTAACAACTACAAATTGATCTATCAATTATTAGTAGCTCTGCAAAATGACATCTTTCATACTTGTAGAAACATTCTTACTTACTTGATTTTTTATTCAGTTATCTCTTGTACTTTTGTATAAAATCTTCCAGGACATATTATATTAAACTTCTCGAATCATTTGCTTGTAAGTAGCAATAGGATCGTACATAACATTATTTAAGTTTAAGTCTATTCTTATACTTTCTGGCTCAAAGCTAAAATATTATTTCACAACATCAATTATATCATATTATCAGCTGTACCAAATGAATAAACATAAATTGAAACAAGGTCAGCTACATTAATTAATATGTAATTCCAACTTCACATTACGTATAAAATACTGTTCGAAATGAAGACTTAGTAATATAACAACAATAGTAAGCTGCAGTATTATATATTTTAAAGAATACTTACCAGTGAATGCTACTCCTCCATAAGTATCAATGATTTATAATAATATCTATTAAATTTGGGTCTACATAAAGTCAACGACTTAAAAATGCACAGGATTTATTGATCAATATAATGATTTTACTTAAGTCATAAATTAAATAAGTAACACTTCATTAATTATAATTTTTTCGAGAATTTTATTTTGAATTTCATTTATTTTATAACAAAATACAGCGATAGTTTTCACTTCTAAAAATTTTAGTTTTATCATCATAACTCATAATTACTTTGATACTTTCCATCTAGTACAATTATGTTTATACCTAGTATTGATTAAATATTATATTAGCATTTCAATGTCATGTGTTAAGCATGAGAGTTAGGAAAAAAGTTATCTGTATCTTATGCATTACCTAATATCATATCCTGGGCACATCTTTTCTATATAAATATCGAGTGCGATATCTTAAGATTACAACGAGATATCTTCAGCAAAATCAAATATATTAGTACGTTCGACATACCTTAAACTCTTGATACATTTTTTTACAATTAAAGATTGCTACACATGTTATCACTTTGAACAATGAATTTAGTATTTTTGGGCGATACCAATATCAATGACAAGCATTGCAGTTAAAAATCGGCAAACCCTTCATCCCAAGTTAATAATTCAAATAAAAATAAAGTTGTGAGAAGTATTTATACCGTATAACCTATACTTCTTATATGGTAAAAAAACGGA
>JBOFSX010000123.1:0-4579 GCA_051651765.1 Anaeroplasmataceae bacterium
TCTAACATATTGTTTTCCATATTATCCTCCTATTTATATTTTTTTGAAAACAGCATACAAAAATGGTAATAATACGAAATTTATTCGTGATTTTCGACGTAGTCCCTTTTTTTGGTTAAGGGGTAGAAACGATTGTACCATTAAAACAATTCTATACGCAGTAATATTATATAAAATATTTAGTTTATTATCAACACGATAAAAGCGTTTACATAACAATATAAATACCTACATTTATTATATGTAGGTATCTTTATAATATCTAATTGAGTAAAAAGCTTTTCAATATCTCATCTATCTCTTCAAAATTTCTGATAGTATTAATTTTAGCTCTGACAGGTGTAGAATTAGGTAGTCCTTTCAGATACCAACCTATATGACTACGCATTTCTAAAATAGCTAGTTTCTCGCCTTTTAATAATAAAAGAGCGTTATAATGTTTTAAAATAGTATTGTACAAATCATTCGTTGTAGGTCTGTCTATTATTTTGTCATTATATAAGTATTCATATACTTCATTAAAAATAAAAGGATTTCCCAAAGATCCTCTCCCAATCATAATTGCATCACATTTTGTATATTCTAAAACTTCTTTTGCTTTTTTGATACTGGTAATATCGCCATTTGCTATTACTGGAATATTTACACTTTCCTTAACTTTTTTAATAATCTCATAATCGGAAACACCACTATAAAGTTGACTTCGAGTTCTTCCGTGTACCGTTATTGCGCTTGCACCTGCTTTTTCAATAGCTTTTGCATTTTCAACAGCATTTATATTATCAAAATCCCAACCTATCCTAATTTTGACTGTAACAGGTTTTTTTACAGCCTTAACTACTGCATTTGTTATGTCAAAAACTAAATTAGTATCTTTTAACAAAGCCGCCCCTGCATTTTTTTTCTTGCACACTTTATTAACTGGACAACCCATATTAATATCAATAATATCGGCATCAGAATATTTATCAATATAAACAGCCGCTTCAACCATTGAATCAACATCACTTCCAAATACCTGCATACTAATAGGATGTTCTAGTTTATTAACTTTAATCATATTTAATGTTTTTTCATTTTTATGTTCGATCGCTTTATCGCTTACCATTTCTGCAACTAATAATCCTGCATTATTTTCTTTGCAAATCATTCTGAATGCTTCATTTGTAATACCTGCCATAGGCGCCAATACTAGTTTATTAGGAATGTATACATCTTTAATATACCAACCCATAATTTCACCTCTTTAAAATTTTTTCTATAATCTTTTCCAACTTCTCAATAGGTAATCCAATCACGTTGTATAGACTTCCTTCAATTTTCTCTATCAATTTCTCACCTATACCTTGTATAGCATATGATCCAGCTTTTCCAATCGGTTCATTTGTATCCACGTATTCTACAACTTCATTGTAAGAGAGTTCTTTAAAAGTAACATATGTAATATCGTAAAATTGTTCAATAATTTCATTACACATAACACAAACACCACTTATAACAATGTGAGTTTTGTTGCTTAACTTTAATAATGTGTTAATCGATTCTTCTTTTGATTTAGGCTTACCATAAATAACATTGTCATATACAACCATTGTATCACAACCTATGACTAGACAATCCTTATAATCTTTTGCTACTACGCTACATTTATCTTTGCTTATTTTTAGTACATTTTCTATGTACGTTTTGTCCGTATCTATTACTTCATCAATATCTTGAGAAATAACATCAAACTGGTAATTAAACTGATTTAAAATATCTTTTCTCCTCGGAGATGCACTAGCTAATATAATTTTCATAAAACACCTCATTAAATTATTCCTTATATGTTTTCATAACATATTCTAAATAGCAAATATTACTTATTATATCACAGCAAATATACAAATTATTATATATATAATTTTTCAAATATGTTAAAATCATAAAAATAGAGGTCTAAACTTATGATTACAAAAATTAAGGGATATATTGAGAAAAACAACTTAATAATAGATAACAAGATTGTTATATGCGTATCTACGGGTGTTGACTCAATGGTCTTACTTGATGTGATGCATAAACTTGATTATAACATTGTTGTTTGTCATGTAAACCATAATGTACGAAGACAATCTATTGAAGAAGAAAATTTTATTACATCGTATTGCAAAGAGCGCAAACTCATATTAGAAAAAACAAACTTCTATCACGACAATAGCGATAATTTTCAAAAAAAAGCAAGAGACTTCAGATATGCTTTTTTTAAAGAAACAGCATCAAAACATCATATCAATCAAATACTAACAGCTCACCACTTAGACGATAATTTTGAATCTATATTAATGAACATAGTTAGTGGATCAAATCTTTTAGGTTATTCTGGAATCGCAAATAAATTTCAAATTAAAGACAAATTTATAATTAGACCTTTTCTATGTGTATCTAAAGATGAAATCGTTAATTATGCTAAAGTAAATTCTATTAAATATTTTGAAGATGAATCAAATAAAGATAATAAATATTCTCGAAATAGATTAAGAAATTCTATTATCCCAAGCCTAAAGATGGAGAATTCTAACACTCTATACAACATATCTAATTTTTCCACTATACTTAAATCATCGTATGAATTCATTAGAACAGAAAGCTCTAATTATTTACAAATAAATAACGATAAGATTGATTGCAATAGCTTTAATAAACTTCATGAAGCTTTGAGAAGAGACATAATATGTTTGCTACTAGAAAAATTTGAATTAGATAAAAACTATAACACAATTGAACTTATAGATAAAATGATAATTTCGCATAAACCTCAACAAGAAATTAGTTTAAAAAACAATTACTTCTTCTTTAAACGATATGACACTTCATTTATTTCCAAAAAAGATAAGCAAGTCAAATCTACCAATCATTTAAACACTATAGAAGATGTGATTTATATAGAAAATTATAAATTATTTTTTTCCTATGCAGAACCTAAAATAGGTGCAAATGTATTAAAGTTATGTTATAATAGTCTAACATTTCCAATTTGTGTAAGAACACGTGAAAGTGGAGATGTTTTGAATCTTTCTTTTGGTTCAAAAAAATTAAATAGAATCATGATAGATAAAAAAATAACCTTAGAACAAAGAGACAAAGCATTGATAGTAACTACATCAAACAATGAAATCATTTGGGTTCATAAGGTTATAAAAAATGTTCCTGAAAAAAACATCATAAATCCAATATATTTAGTAATCGAGGAGAAATATAATGATCAATAAAGATATCGAAAAAATACTAGCTACAGAACAAGATATAGAATCAATGTGTAAAAGATTAGGAACACAAATTCTTAATGACTATAACGGTCTTAAACCTGTATTTGTTGGTTTACTAAAAGGTTGCCAACCATTTATGGGAGATTTAATTAAACACGTTAATACATATTGTGAAATTGATTATATGAAAGTTTCTTCTTATGATGGAGTTAAATCAAAAGGAGCTATAACAATAAAAAAAGATATCGACACTTCTGTAGAAGGAAAACATGTAGTAATTGTTGATGATATAATAGATACTGGTGTTACAATTAGCACAATAGTTGAATTGTTTAAATCAAGAGGAGCTAAAACTGTTGAGGTTTGCACTCTTTTAGATAAACCTAGCGGAAAAGTGATAGACGTTAAAGTAAAATATGTTGGGATGGATATTCCAGGTGAATTCGTTGTAGGGTATGGTTTAGATTATAATGAATTATATAGAAATTTACCTTACATCGGTGTATTAAAAGAACAAGTATATAACGCAAAGGAGAATGTAGATGAATCAAAATAACAATCATAATGAAAACGATGAAAACTTAAATGAAAATGAAATAGAACATTCTCAAAATAATAATTCTAATACTAACCATAATAATGGTTCACAACAAAATAGACAAGGTCCAAGAGGTCCCCAACAAAGAGGGCCACAACCAAGAAGAAAAAGAAATGATTTTGGTGTATTCATTGTTATTGCACTTCTTCTATTATTATTTTGGTTTATGTTTAGTCAGTTAACAAAAGAAAAAATAGACACACTTACTTATGAAACTTTTATTGAATTAGTGGAAACTAATCCTAATAGCATTAAAAATCCTTCAGCCACTCCTGTTGGCGGAGAAAACTATGGGTTATATGAAATCAAAGGTAGTTACATTAAAACGGTTGAAGGTAAAGAAGTTGAGACTGCTTTTAAATTAGTAGTTACAGATACTCAATTAAATAAAATAACAATAGATTATAAATTAAGTATTAATATGAGAACTTTAAGTTCAAATATTTGGCTATCAATTTTATTAAACTTCTTACCTATACTTCTATTAATCGGTGTTATTATTTATATATCTAAAGCAAGTGGGAATAACAAAGCTTTTGATTTTGCAAAATCAAAAGCAAAATTAGCTAGAGAAAAAACTGTTACATTTAATGACGTTGCTGGATGCGATGAAGAAAAAAATGAACTTGTTGAGGTTGTTGATTTCTTAAAAAATCCAAAAAAATATGTTGATATGGGTGCAAGAATACCTAAAGGTATACTACTTTGCGGTCCTCCAGGTACAGGTAAGACT
>JBOFSX010000124.1:0-1868 GCA_051651765.1 Anaeroplasmataceae bacterium
TGGTGGAGTTTTAAGTGGATATGTAATGACAATTGTAATTAAAATTACAGATCAAGAGTATTTAGGGAAAGTAAATGGATTAACTGCCACAGTTATGTATTTAGGAATGATGATAGGAACAATATCATCAGGTATAATTTTAAAAGCATCATCTATAGTAGTTGCATTCTCTATAGCAAGTATTGCAATAGCAATATGTACTTATATTTTATATAATTCTAGTAAAAAAGGATTATTGAGTGATATATAAATAGGTAAGATGAAGCCTAAATAGTTTAAAGCTATTCTCTAACTTGAGAATAGCTTTAAAAGAACAAAAGTATAAATGATTTTATATTTCTACACAAGAAATAACATAGTTTGAAGCTCTACCACCAGTAGATGCTGTGCAACTACAAAGAACGTTATCTATTTTAACAATAATATCATTCTCTTCACCTATTAATTCGCAGCTTAAGTTTTCCTTTAAGCAGTACTTTTCAATTTCATCTAATATACATTTGTGGTTACTTGGATAATAATCTAGACAAATGTCATGCCTTGCTTTTGGCTTGAAAAAGTATTCTTGCAAATCATTTAATTTCAATTAACACACATCCTTTACTTTATAATTCGGTGATTATTAAATTATAAACTAGTGTTCTATAATTTTCAATAATATGAAAAAAATTGAAAATTATAAAGTTAAATCTATTTTTGATAAATATTTAGATTTCCTGAACTAGAGGATACATTTATTTTTTTATAAGGTGCAGTACCGATTTTACCTGTTACCTCATTTTTATTCTTTGTTTTATAGCTAAGATCAAAGTTTGTATCTATATCTCCAGAAGTGCACTTTCCATAGAAATCAAAGCTTATATCTTTTGGAATATTTAAATGAACATTTCCAGAGGTTACATTTAGATTTAATTCGTCACCTATGTTAGTATAGTCTATTTTTATATTACCAGAGGTTGCATTAACTTCACCTGAACCAGAAAGATTATTTATATCTATATTTCCAGAAGTAGTCTTTATTTCATATGATTTTGATACTAAATTTGATGCTTTAATATTACCAGAAGTAGATTTTAAATTAATTTCATTAGCTGTTGTATTTTGTTTGCAGTCAAAATTTCCTGAAGTTTGAGAGAAAGATATTTTATCTAGATTTAAATCATTTTTTATAGTTATATTACCAGAAGTAACAGTCACATCTAGATTTTTATTATAATTCTTTGGTATATAAAGTTCTAGCTCATTATTAAAACCACCGATTTGAAAAAAATTAATTATTCTTTTGGAATTACCTTTTTCAATTGCAATTGTTGTGTCATTTTTAGAATAAGAAAATTTTTCAGACTCACTTAAAGTACTATTAGACTTTTCAACAACCCTAAGATTATCATCATCTGTAGAATATATAATAACATTATAGCTAGAAAAATCTAAGGATATATTATTACATTTATCAATAGATATACTTTCATCCTTCTGAATTGTAGTTGCAGAGTTTGTTAAGCTGAATAATGAAAAATTACCACCATTATCATTAGCATTTACAATGGTATATAAAAGAAAACCTACAAGAAATATTGTTATAACAATCCAAAGTGTAAGATTTATTTTTCTTAATGTTTTTAATTTTTTATCCATATTATCACTCCTTCAGCTGGAAAGACAAAGTAATTATCTTTTCTACTGCAGCACCTATAATAAATGTAATCCATGAATATGCCCAAAGGTCAAACACAAAGCTTATAATAAGATATATAGCTACAATAATTGTCCAAACTATTGATTTTATAGATTTTAGAATATTATCTTTTTCTGTATGCACTGATTTCAACTCCTTAAAATTTTCTACTATCGAATCTTCAGATTTT
>JBOFSX010000125.1:0-2299 GCA_051651765.1 Anaeroplasmataceae bacterium
AAGCAATTATTTGAAAACAATCAAGTATGTTTTCAATATGTAGATTCTAATAATAATGTCACACTTGAATCACCTTATAATCCAAATGGTTCTTACTATGGAATAGAGGGTATAATTAGCCCATGTGGTAAAATTATAGGAAAAATGGGGCATTCAGAAAGATATGAAGAGAATTTATTTAAAAATATAAGCGGAAATAAATATCAACAATTATTTAAAAATGCTGTAGATTACTTTAAAAAGGAGAACTAATCTTATGGAAAAAATTAAAATGTTATATGAAGGTAAAGCAAAACAAGTTTATACAACAAAAAAAGATGATGAGATAATTATATTTTATAAAGATGATGCGACTGCTTATAATGGTATAAAAAAAGCTCAAATTTCAAACAAAGGTATATTAAATAATAAAATCACATCAATAATTTTTGAGATTTTGAATAAACATAACATTCCTACACATTACATTTCTACACTTAATGATAGAGAACAATTATGTAAAAAAGTTGACATAATACCTTTAGAGGTTATTGTTAGAAATATAATTGCAGGTTCTATGTCTAAAAGATTAAATATAGAAGAAGGATATAAACCAGAAAATACAATAATGGAATTATGCTACAAGGACGATTCATTAGGTGATCCATTAATTAATGATCATCATGCTGTTGCTTTAAAAGCTTGTAGTTATGAAGATTTAAAAACTATTTATTCAATTACAGAATGTATAAATAAAGAATTGATTAAAATCTTTGATGCTATAGGTGTTACGCTTGTAGATTTCAAAATTGAATTTGGTAAATTAGCTGATGGAACTATTGTTTTAGCAGACGAAATATCTCCAGATACTGCAAGACTATGGGATAAAAAGACTAATGATAAATTAGATAAAGATAGATTTAGAAGAGATTTAGGGAAAGTTGTAGAAGCTTACGAGGATATATTACAAAGATTAGAAAGCCTAAAATAGGGTGGTAGAAATGGAAAATAATTATTTAGATGATGAATTACATGAAGAGTGTGGTGTCTTAGGTGTATATGGTGTTAAAGAAGCTGCACAAATAGCATATTACGGTCTTCACTCTCTTCAACATAGAGGGCAAGAAGGGTGTGGGATTGTCAGTTTAAATGACAATCACATACTTAAGAGAGTAAAAGGTGAGGGTCTAGTTACAGAGGTTTTTAACAAGAATATAGAAGCACTAGATGGATGTAAGGCTATAGGACACGTTAGATACGCTACTACTGGTGGCGGTGGTATAGAGAATGTACAACCGTTCTTGTTTAGACATAATACTGGAGATTTTGCTCTTGCTCATAATGGTAACATTGTTAATTCTAGAGAATTAAAAAAGTATTTAGAAGATAGAGGAAGTATTTTTCAATCAACATCAGACAGTGAAATACTAGCTCATTTGATAAAAAAAGATAATAATCAAACTAGAAGAATTAGATATATAACTGATGCTCTTAACATGTTAGAAGGTGCTTTTGCTTTTGTAATACTTTCTCATAATAGATTATATGCTTGTAGAGATAAATATGGATTGAGACCTTTATCTATAGGTAAAATTAATGATGGTTATATTGTTAGTAGTGAAACATGTGCTTTCGAAGTAGTGGGTGCAACATTCGTAAGAGATGTAGAACCAGGAGAAGTAATTATGATAGATGATAATGGTATCTCATCATTTCATTATTCTAATTATAAACACTATAACATGTGTGCGATGGAATATATTTATTTTGCTAGACCAGATAGCGATATAGAAGGATGTAATGTTCATTCATTTAGAAAAGCTAGCGGTAAATTATTATACAAAGAATGCATTACGGAAGCTGACATAGTTGTTGGTGTACCAGATTCTAGTCTAAGTGCAGCAATTGGTTATTCTGAAGTTTCAAATATACCTTACGAAATGGGTCTAATAAAAAATAAATACGTAGGTAGAACTTTTATTCAACCTTCTCAAGAATTAAGAGAAAAAGGTGTTAGAATGAAATTAAGTGCTGTAAGTAGTATTGTTAAGAATAAGAGAGTTATCTTAATTGATGATTCAATTGTTAGAGGTACAACTTGTAGAAGAATAGTTAGACTTCTTAAGGATGTTGGAGCTAAGGAAGTTCATGTCAGAATAGCTTCTCCAAAAATAACAAACCCATGTTTTTATGGCGTTGATACCTCAACTTATGACGAACTTATAGGTGCTAAATACAATTTAGAAGATATTAGAAAACTAATAGAAGCTGATTCATTATATTTTTTAAGTGAAGAAGCTTTATATAAAGCAAGCAATAG
>JBOFSX010000126.1:0-4936 GCA_051651765.1 Anaeroplasmataceae bacterium
GAAGAAAAAATTGAGAGCATGTTGAATAAGTCAGTTGAAAAAACGGCTCTTACATTATGGAAACTGGCAAAATAAAAAATAGAGGGATTTGAAAAAATCCCTCTAAATATGAAAAATAAATGTTGACTTTTAAATAAAAATAATATATAATAATTATAGTGAGAGGGCGAAAGGCTCAAATAAAAAACTTGGAGGTAATAAGAAATGATGTGGATTTTAGGAATAATAGGTTGTGTAATGATAGCGATAATAGTTGATGGTGCAAATAAAAAAGATGAAGTTCAAATGTTATCACACAATAAATCAGCTAAAAATGGAAATTGGAAATTATTTGTATCATGCGATAAAAATGCTTGTATGCATAGAATTGCAGTTTTTGAAAGTGGACTTGTTAATGTTTACAATGGTAAAAATCAAATAATATTTGAGGATATGGCATGTAATATCAGAGGTTTAGAAATTTCAAATAATAATCAAATGATAACAAAATTACAACTACTTGGAGGACTTGTTTCAACTAAGAAAAAAGATTTAAGTCTGGTTATAAAAACAGATAATTTCAACATGCCAGTTGTAGTAATTGGATTTAATGAAAATGAAACAGAGTTAGTAAATTTATTAAATACAATTGAGATTGTAGCAAAAAAAGAAAAGGTTTAAACCTTTTCTTTTTTTTATTTAAAAATAAGTGTTGACTTTTTAATCTAAATGGTATATAATAATTATAGTGAGAGAGCGAAGGTTCTCAATAAAAAAATGGAGTTGATAAGAATGGATAGATTAACTAAAAGAATTAACGGAACTATAACAGAGATTAAAGAGAACTACAAAGGATATAATGAACACGATTTAAACCTTTTCAAAAAAGCAATGATAAACGAGTTAAACAACTTAATGAAATTAACTAACAAATTAACAGTATTTGAACTTGTAAAATTGCAAGGTGTGGTTAAAGAGTTATCAAAATTATTTACTATAAAGAACATGGATTTTTTACCAATACTTGAAGTAATACAAAATATAGAAGAAATAAACAAGTAAAGAGCCTATGGCTCTTTTTTCAATTTAAACGGTGTATAATCAAATATATGGCATTACAATATCTTATTTTAATTATAATTAAATAAGAGCTTAAAAGCAGTTTTAAACTGTTTTAAAACAATATTATAATATTAAAAATAAATTGTAAAAATAAAAAATAATTGTTGCAATTTTCTAATAATATGGTATAATCATTGTATAGAAACAAGTGAGAACTTGAAATAAAACTTTGGAGGTAATAAGAATGAAAAAGGGAACAATAAACAGAACGGTAATAATATTAATGGTGTTAGTAATAATAACTGGAATTGATACAATATTCATAAGACCAAATACAACAGAAATAATAACAGTTCCAATGTTAATAACAATGGTATACACGACACTGGTTATAATATTAAACGGTATGGATAAAATCAAAAAATACTTATAAAACGATAGAGCCAGTGGCTCTATTTTTTATTTCAAAATAACTTATAATAATTATATATAGGTTCCAGCCAGAACCAATAAATTTTTTGGAGGTAATAATATATGATAAAAACAATGTCAATTTGTGCTTTTATGTTAAGTAGTGTTTTATTTGCAGAAAGTTATAAGTATGCTAATTTTACAGAAACTTGTGTAATGTGTAATACAACTTATAAGAGCGAACAAAAAATATTAGAACATGATAAAAGACCATACTTATTAACAAGTTATACAGTGAATTCAAATTCTTATAATGATACTATTTTTTCTACTATGTCATATGTGGATGCGTATTATATAAAATATGCAAATCCATATGTATTAAAAGGATATAAGAAGGAAGACCTATATTATAAGGTTTTAACTATTACTAATAAAGATAATAATACAGGTTCAACCGTTATCAATACCATTGACACAAATTCAACAGGCGAATTTATAGAGGGTATAATATACGATTATCGCCAAATGAAAAAAGTATCATATGATAAAATTATAGAAGAAGGTGGAGTGTTTAAAGCAATTATTGGAACTGATAATCAAAAAATAAACAATACTGATTCTGGGCTGGAGTTATACAAGGAAGGTGTAAAAAGATGTTTAATAGATAAGCACCATTAAAAAGGAGAGCCAGCAAATGGCTCTTTTTTCCTTTTCCTATTTTTAGAGATTATCGGACTTAATTTATTTTCAAAAAGGTATTGACTTTTAAAACAAAATAGTATATAATAATATAACAAGTAAAGGATGGTGTAAAGAATGAGAATCAAAAAATCGGTTGTAGCAAAATTAAAAGGTGAAATTGAAAAGCATGGTTATTGGAGTAAAGAGGTATTTGAAATTAATAACCAGAATCTAGATGTATACGGAAATAAAGATGCTTTAAGAATAGAACAAACAGCAAAATTATGGATTGAATCTGGAATGTATAAATTAGTAAAATAAAGAGCCTATGGCTCTTTTTCTTCTATTTACTATTGACAAAAATGATTTTATATATTATAATTAATTATAATATAAGTGAGGTGATTTATATCGGTAGTTTCATTGATTTAACTGGTAAAGTATTTGGAATGTTAACAGTAGTAAGTAAATCAGAAATAAAAAAATATGATAAAATATGTTGGGAATGTATTTGTGAATGTGGTAATACAAAAATAATAGTTGGTAATAATTTACAAAAAGGAAATACTAAAAGCTGTGGTTGTCTTTCTGTTTGTCTTTCTGGTGAGCAGTATGGATTATCAAAACATTGGTTTTATACAAGATGGAAAGACCAATATTCTAGGTGTAATAATAAGGAACATAAGGATTATAAAAATTATGGTGGACGTGCTGACAATCCTATAAAGTGCATATGGACTCTGGAGGAGGCTTGTGAATGGGCTGACTCAAATCCTATTATAGGAGAAAAAAATCATTGTGATAGAATTGATAATAATGAACACTATGAACCTAGTAATGTTAGATGGTTGACCCAAGCAGAAAATAATAGGAATAAGCGAGAACAGGAACTTAAAGATATTCGCAAATATGAAACAATATCAATAATAAGAACAAATTTCAAAGAAAGATGTGAAACTAGAGATTTAAATTTTGAAGACTTCATGGAGATAGACTCTGGAGAAAAATCTGGGACAAATAAAAAATATTTCTACAAACTAAAAGAATAGATTTTTCTATTCTTTTTTCATATTCAAGATTATAGGACTTAAAAATATTTTAAATAAAAATAAAAAAAGTATTGCAATTTCTTAATAATATGGTATAATTATTATATAGAACAAGGAACAATCCTTGAATAATAAAATGGAGTGTGAAGAAATGAGATTAAATTTAAAGAGCGAAGGAATAAGAGTAGAAGGACATAGAGGGACTTGGTACGTTATCCTTAAAGAGGTTGTAAAAGATAGAGATAACAAATCTAAAACAGTATACGTGTTAGAATCTGAAATTTGGGGCGAAGATTGTAATCACCTATATGTAGACTACCAAGCGAATGTAATTGATATATTTAAAGACTATGGATGTTTAGAGGATATAATAAACGATTTTCAAGACCTTTCTTTTAAAGAAGAAAGGTTGAATCTAGAGAAGAAAAAACAAAAAGCTTTAATCTGTAAAGCTTGTGCAAATAGCAGTAGAACTGGCGAATGTTTTTGCGACATTGCTGGATATTGCAAATATGATAACTAAAAAAGAGCCAATGGCTCTTTTTCAATTTAAACTTGTTTAAAGCTCTTATTTGAGCTTTTAAGCTCTTTACTTAATTATAATTAAACTCGTGGTATAGTACAGCAAATAACAGCTTTAAAACGATTATTTAAAATTAAAATATTTTTAAAATAATTTAAAATAATTGTTGCAATTTTTTGATAATATGATATAATAATTATGTAGAGAACAAGAGGTTCTCAAATAAAACTTTGGAGGTATTAAGAAATGGCATACGTATTAATTAAAGAAACTAAAAGGTTTGATTCAAATGAAGAAATTAGAAGTTCAAATTCAAGAGTTGAAGGAATTGGAACAAAAAAAGAGTTATTAGAAATTTTAAGTTTAACAGTTAAAGAGCTTGTGGAACAAGAAGAAAAACATAGAATAAAATTAGATTGTAGTAAAATAACAGTAAGAACAAAATATCAAAATTATGTAAAAGTTGCAACTTATACAATAAGAGATAAAAATAATGAAAATTTAAAAATAACATTGCAAGACTTAAAAACAGTATCGGAATATATCGGAATCTAAAAAAGAGCCAACTGGCTCTTTTTTCTTTTTTCTTATTTTTTGAGATTATAGGACTTTTTAAATATTGAAAATATTTTATAAATAAATAAAAAAAAGCTGGTATTATCCTAATAATGTGATATAATAATTATGTAAGGAACAAGGAACAACAACAAAAGTAAACGGAGGGATTTAAGAATGAAGACAACAAAATTATACCACGGTAGCAACAAAGGATTTAAAAAATTAAAGGTATCAAAAAAATTAACAATAACAACGGAACAAGGTTTGAAGGAAGGATACGGTATCTATTGCTTGGATAATAACAAACTTGAAAATTGTTTTAAATACATGTATGAAATATCAGTTCCAACAAGTGAAGTAATGGACTTTACAAAAATTACAACTTGTAGAAAATATTATAATCAAATTGCTAAAATGTTAAAAACTGAAAATATAAACCTGGATTTTATAAAAAACTCAATAATAAGTGATTTGATAAAAAACAAAATTACAATTTCTAACTATGAATTTATAAAAGAGATTTTAGAAAATGATATTTCAACTTGTGATATAAAGGATTATAAACTGGATAGAATAAGAAGAAAATACAATAAGATAATACCAAAAGTTTTTCAATATCATGACATAGATTATTCTGGGAAGGTATCAGTAATAAAAGATATAACAATAG
>JBOFSX010000127.1:0-2714 GCA_051651765.1 Anaeroplasmataceae bacterium
ATATAAAATGCTGGTAATATAATCATTATTACATTTTTATACTCACTACCTTGACTTTTATGAATAGATATAGCATATGCTAAATCTAAGTCCATAAAATTTGAAGTTGGATATAAAACACTTGTACCATCAAAATCTATTATCAACTTAGAATTTTGTATATCCACTGAAGTAACTTTTCCGGTATCTCCATTCATAATATTTAATTCTGGATCATTTTTAAGTTGTATTACTTTATCATTCAACTTGAATGTCTTATCATAATTAGTTAACTGTAACGTTGAATTATTATATCTATATTGTATAAATTTGTTTATAGCATTAATACCATAATCAGAGCCATACATTGGCAGTAATATTTGAAGATCAGAATAAATGTCATAACCTTTTTCTAAATAATTTTTTAATATATTATCTAAAGTACTTAAAGCCATATCTTTATCTGATTGAAAATAATATACATCTGTTTTGTTTTTAAAAAAGTCCTTATTTATTATCGAGCTATTAACCATGTTTGATAACCTAATAATATTACTAGATTCAGATTGCCTCATTACTTCGTCTAATTTACTCACGGGGCAAATATCAGATTCAATTAGATCTTTTAATACATTACCTGGCGTAATGCTTGGTAACTGATTATGATCACCTATAACAATTACAGTACAAAAATTTTCGATAGCTGTAAGTAATATTGTGAATAAATTTAAGTCAATCATAGAAGATTCATCTATAATTAATAATTTACAATCAAGTTTATTAAATGAATTGTATTTAAATGTCTTATTAAAATCATAACCTAAAGCTTTATGAATTGTTGTTGCATTCAAATTAGTACTTTCTTTCATCTTCTTACTAGCTTTACCAGTTGGAGCTACTAATTTAATATCATAATCTTTTAGTTGTTTAAACGTTTTAAACATCATTATAATCGCTGTTAAAATAGTTGTTTTACCTGTACCAGGCCCACCTGTAATAACCGATAAATTACTATTTAAGCTACTAAATATTGCATTTTTTTGACCATTAGTATAATAAATCGATAATTCATTTTCAATTTGTTTCATATTATTATTAAATGAATCTATAGAAATTAATTTATCATTTTCAAAATTCAAAATTGATTTAATTTTATTAGCTAAGTTTATTTCATTATAATATATTTTTTTACTATAAATCCTATTATCTTCTTTAATTAATTTCTTTTCATTTATCAAGTTATTTGTTTCTATACTAATTATTTCACTTGAAATAATATCGCTATTTTCTAGTTCATTAATTTTAGTTAAACATAAATCTAAAAAAGTATTGAAATTCAAAAATGTATGACCATTACTCTCACATTCTTTTTCTAAAAAATACAAAATAGCAGCTTTAATTCTTAAAGGGGAATTATACTCAATTCCAAGTTTTAAAGCTAATCTGTCGCATCTTACAAAACCAAAACCATCTATTTCATGAGTTAATCTATACGGATCACTATTTAATTGAACTAATGCATTACTACCATACTTAGAATATAATTTATCAACCATACGTGCACTAAGTCCCAAATTATACAACTCAATAATAATGTTCTCATCAATATCTAAATTTAAAATAGCTTCTTTAAAGTTTTCTCTAGTTTTAATTGGCATTTTAATGTCATCCAAAATATTTGGATTTTTTTTTAACAATTCAATACATTTACTTCCTAATTTATCATAAATCAATAATGCTAATTTTTCTCCAACACCTTTAAAAATAGAACTTGAAAGAAAATTAATTATACCTTCTTTAGTATCTACTGCGGCTTTTTTATAACTAACAACTTTATATTGTTTTCCATATTTGTGATGATAAACTTCTTCACACTCAAAATCATAGTAAATATCATAATTAAGAATAGGAAAATTGCCTGACATAGTTACTACGTTATCTGTATCACATACTGCTTTAAATATTTTAAAGTTATTATCTGATGCTTCAAATAAAATATAATTAACTTTTGCTGTAATAACTACATTCATAAAATTCACCTAATATTTTCTTTCTTCGTCTTTCATGTAAACTTTATCTATAATTCCTCCACCTAAGCAAATATCACCATCGTATATAACAACTGCTTGTCCTGGCGTTACTGCTCTTACTAATGATGGATAATTGACTATCATGAAATCATCTTTAAAAGTAATACCAACTTCAATATCTTCTTGTCTATATCTGAATTTTGCCATATAGTTTTTATTCTCTATAGGTTTGTACGAGATCCAATTTAAATCTGTAGCGGTACATTTATCACTAAATAAATATGGATTATCTATACCTTGTCCTACTAATAAGACATTATTTATAATATCTTTTCCGATTGTAAACCACGGTTCTTTATTGTAACCATCTAATCCACCTATACCTAGTCCTTTTCGTTGACCAATAGTATGATACATTAAACCATCATGATTACCAATGACTTTACCATCCAATGTCTTCATTTTACCAGGTTTACTTGGTATATAGTTTTTTAAAAATTCTTTAAAATTTCTTTCACCTATAAAACATATTCCTGTAGAATCTTTTTTTGTAGATGTTGATAATTCATATTCACTAGCAAGTTTTCTTACATCCGCCTTAACCATATCTCCTATTGGAAATAAACTTTTTTTAAGTTGCTCTTGCGTTAACATCATAAGAAAATATGTTTGGTCTTTGTTATTATCAATTCCTTTTAATAAATA
>JBOFSX010000128.1:0-3703 GCA_051651765.1 Anaeroplasmataceae bacterium
TATCTTCTCCAGGAAACACACGCTTTGTTCAATCACAAAGTTTTGATGTAGTATATGGTGGTGGAGAAGCAAACGTTGCTGTTTCATTAGCAAACTACGGACATGATGCATATTTTGTATCTAAATTACCTAAACACGAAATCGGGCAATCAGCAGTTAATGCTTTAACTCGTTACGGTGTTAAATCTGATTATATCGCACGTGGTGGAGATAGAGTTGGTATTTATTACTTAGAAACAGGAGCATCTATGAGAGCTTCTAAAGTAATCTATGATAGAGCAAATTCAGCAATAGCTGAAGCAGACGTTAAAGATTTCGATTTTGATGCAATTTTCAAAGGAGCTAAATGGTTCCACTGGTCAGGAATTACTCCTGCAATAAGTAAAAAATCAGCAGAATTAACTAAATTAGCTTGTATAGCTGCTAAAAAAGCTGGAGCAACTGTTTCAGTAGACTTAAACTTCCGTAAAAAATTATGGACATCAGCTGAAGCTATCGCTGTTATGAAACCATTAATGGAATATGTAGATGTTTGTATTGGAAACGAAGAAGATGCAGAATTATGCTTAGGATTCAAACCAGATGCTGACGTTGAAGGTGGACATACAGGAGCTGAAGGATACAAAGCTATCTTTACTCAAATGGCAAAAGAATTTAAATTCAAATATGTTATTTCTACATTAAGAGAATCTTTCTCAGCTACTCATAATGGATGGAAAGCTCTTATCTATGATGGTAAAGAATTCTATGAATCAAAAAGATATGACATTAACCCAATTATTGACCGTGTAGGTGGAGGAGATTCATTCTCTGGTGGAATTATCCATGGTTTATTAACTTACCCTAAAGATCAAGGTCAAGCATTAGAATTTGCTGTTGCAGCAAGTGCTTTAAAACATACTATTCCAGGTGACTTTAACTTAGTTTCTGAAGAAGAAGTTAACTCATTAGCTGGTGGTAATGCTAATGGACGTGTTCAAAGATAATTAAATTTTAACCATTAAAACATATTACAAATGTAATATGTTTTTTTTATATAAATTTCATTGTATTTTACTATTAATAGAAACAAAAATATAATATAATAGTCTTGCTTACGGTACCTTAATGGACTAACAAGAAAGGAAAATATAAAATGAAAAAACACATAAGTGTGAAAAACTTAGTAGGATTATCAATTCTACTAGCCCTTGTAATTTTATTACAAATGCTTGGAGGAGCCTTTAAAATAGGTATCTTTCAGATAAACCTTGCTCTATTACCGATAACAGTAGGAGCAATTATATTCGGACCATTTTATGGTGGAGTACTAGGATTAATATCTGGAGGAGTTATATTATTAAATGGTGATGCAGCAGCATTTTTAAGTTATTCAGTATTTGGAACAATACTAATAGTTTTACTAAAGGGATTCTTATCAGGTTTTGTATCAGGATTAGCATATAAATATATAAGTAAGAAAAATAAATTAGTAGCAGCAATAGTAGCTAGTATACTCGCACCACTAGTAAATACAGCTGTATTTGCTATAGGATGTTTTACAGTACTAAGAAGTGCAGTTATAAATATGTCAGGTGAATCAGGATGGAAAGCAACGGCTTTTTTATTCACAACCCTTATAAGTTACAACTTTATTATAGAAATGCTTTGTAGCGCAATATTTTCACCTATAATAGCAAGAGTATCTAACATAGGAATACAAACGTTTGATACAAAGAAAACTAAAAAGAAAGAAAGTGTAGATAATGATATTACTAATTGATATAGGTAATTCTAATATATTATTAGGTTTATATGATGGTGTTTCTATATGCAATACATTTAGAGTTAAGTCTTTCACAGATAAAACATCAGATGAATATCGTATATTATTTGACGAAATATTATCTAAAACAAAATTAGACGATATAATAATTTGTAGTGTAGTACCAGTAATAACAAGTTCTATAACAAAAATGATTAAAAATCATTACAAAATAACTCCTAAAGTAGTTGGAGATAACCTTAAAACAGGTATTATGTTAAAAGCTGACGATCCTAAAAGTGTAGGAGCAGATTTAGTATGTGGTTGCGCAGGAGCAATGATAAATTATAATGAAGCTCTTATAATAGACTTAGGTACAGCAACCAAATACATATATGTAAAAGATAATCAATTATTAGGCGTATCTATAGCTCCTGGTGTAGCTATATCAATGAAAGCATTAGTTACAAATACAGCTCTTTTACCAAGCATAGAACTACAAGCACCAAAATCTGTATTATGTAGAAATACTATCTCTTGTATGCAGTCTGGTATTATATATGGTTCTGCATCTCAAGTAGATGGAATGATAGACAGAATAAAAGAAGAGTTAAATAAAGATGATTTAACTATTATTACTACAGGCGGATTATCTAATCTAATAACACCTTTATGTAAACATAATCTTATATTAGATGATAATTTAGTATTAAAAGGTTTACTTTCAATATATTTAAAAAATACAATTAACAAGGACTAATGTCCTTGTTTTTTATTTAATATAACTATGATATAATTTAATAAAATTGAGGTGTTGTTATGAGAGGACTTTATATACATATACCATTTTGTAAAAACATATGTACATACTGTGACTTTACAAAACGAATACTTAAAAACAAAGAACAAGAAGACTTATATATAAATAGACTAATAGAAGAAATAGCTTCATATAAACAATACCATAATACAATAACAACCATTTATATAGGTGGAGGTACACCAAATCATTTATCTAATGAAAACTTAAATAAACTATTATCTTATATCAATTCATTAAACCTAAATATTTTAGAATACTCCATAGAATTAAACCCAGAGTTAATAACATTAGAACAAATTAATATGTTTAATAAATATAAGATTAATAGAGTGAGTATAGGAGCACAATCTTTTATAGATGAAGATTTAATACAATTAGGAAGAAAACATACAAAACAAAACATTTATAATTCTGTTAAACTATTAAAAGACAATAATATAACTAATATAAATATAGATTTAATATTTTCTCACCCAACAGATACATTAGATAAAATAAAATATAATTTAGAATGTATAAAACAATTAAATATACCACATATATCTTATTACAGCCTTATTTTAGAAGAGAAAACTATTTTATACCAAAACTATCTAGCTGATAAATTAAAACTCGTTGAAGACGATTTAACAGCTAATTACTACGAATTCATAAGAAAAGAATTATTTAAACAAGGATTTAAACATTACGAAATTTCTAATTACTCTAAAAATAAAGAATCAATTCATAATTTATACTACTGGAGTAATGTAGATTATATAGGAGTTGGTTTAGGAGCTAGTGGATATTTAAACAAAACTAGATACACAAATCACGTAATTATAGAAAGCTATTACAATGAGTATATTGAACATTCTAATAATTTAGATACGTTAGAATTAAAACAAGACTATCTTATAATGGGATTAAGAAAACTCGTTGGAATTAATTTAAAAGAATATAATAAATTATTTAATTCAAATATAAAAGATGATTTTAATTTAGATAAACTAATAGAAAACAAATTAATTATATTAACTAAAAAATCTATAAGATTGTCTAAAAAAGGATTACTATTATCAAATATTGTATTTGAAACATTTATATAAAAAGTAAAGGAGTAGATTATGCTTAAAAAATATATTAAACCTGATATT
>JBOFSX010000129.1:0-3739 GCA_051651765.1 Anaeroplasmataceae bacterium
AAAAATTTCCTTCTTCACAAACCAAGTTTGTAATATTGTAACTAAGATTCAATTTTTCAATTAGATTTATAGATAAAATTAATGCTGTTGATACACTTGAACACACTATATCATTTCCATGATTTGCATAATTCGCATGACCTATAACATTCAAAGTACAATTATCATTTTTAATAATTGTATTATATTTAATCATCTTATTATCCGTTAATTGATTCAACGATCAATTTAGTATAAGATTGACGGTGACCTTGTTTTTTACGATAATTCTTTTTTGGTCTGTATTTGAAAACAATAATTTTCTTACCACGACCTTGTTTTTCAACCTTAGCAGTTACACTAGCTTTTGCTACATATGGAGCACCAACTTTTGTATTTTCTCCACCGATTAATAAAACTTTGTCAAAAGTTACAGTCTCACCTTCGTTTACTTCTAATTTTTCAATGTAAATTGGTTGACCTACTTCTACTTTAACTTGTTTTCCACCTGTTTCAATAATTGCATACATGATTCTACACCTCCTGTTAAATTTTTAAGACTCACTATTAAGGTAAATTATATATTTTTATAATTATTTAAGACCTGTTCTATGTGGTACATGTCACAACTTAGTAATTATATCATAGTTATTATTATAAATAAAGTTTTTTTTAATAAAGATTTAAAATAAAAAAACACCCATCAAATGATGAGTGATTATAATTTCAGAACTTAAATTTTCGGATGTTTTTCTATAAACATATCCGTCAACAAATACAACTGCGATTAACGGAGTTCGACCATTTGTTGTTACTCTTGATACCCATGTAGCATTATATGAAGGTAGACTAAAATCAGGTTTTTCACTTGGTTCACCAAGAATTTCTACAACTTCAGCATAAGTCATACCTATTTCTATCATTGCATAATTTTTTTTGTTAATATCACTTTTAAATCCAAACATTAATGATATAAATATTCCTATTATACCAACAACTACTGCAAAAGAAATAAACATACTAATAATGGTCTTTTTATTCCAAATAGTTCCATATGAATGTTCGGTATTAATTTCTACATAATGTTTACTTGGTTTATACTCTATTGGTCCTACGTTATGTAGATTAGTATAATCCATTGTATTTGTATTGTAGTTCTGTGGTTTTTTATTTGGTTGATTATTATTGTCGTCCTTATAAGATGACGAATCTACACTCTGACTAACTGTAGGTTGTTGTATGAATTTGAATAATTGAAATAGTTGATAATCAACAGTTTCTTCTATTTGAGTTACACAATTTAAACCTACGTTTAATACTCTAATTAAAGAATTGTAACCAAAATTTGCTTTTGTTTCCATTTCAGCCCTGCATATAGGACACTTAATACTTATTTTCTCTCCATTACTTTTAGGACTTAATATCCATTCATCAACATTGTTTAAGCAACAAGGACATTTTTTAAGTTCTTTATTAAAAGTTTTAAAATCTTTTTTCATTGATCCTGTTATTTTTTCATTCATTTTTAGATCCCCTTTCTAAAATAAATTATTTAGTTATTCTACAATTCTTAGAACTATACATTTAAGATATAGCTGTTCGTTACTTGTAAATAAAGTAGGATGATCAGGTGATTGTATTCTATAATCAATGAATTGAACTACTCGTTTACTATCAATAACTGCTTCTTTAATTGTTTGCATAAATAACTCTGGACTCATATGATTAGAACAAGAGTATGTAAATAAGTAACCATTATTATTTAAACGTTTAAGTGCTTGTAGATTTATTTCTTTGTATCCCCTTATTGCATTTTTAATTTTTTCCCTATTCTTAACAAATGCAGGTGGATCTAAATTTATTATATCATACTTTTCTGAATTTTCTCTTAAAAACTCAAAGCAGTCAGCATTTATACATTTTATATTATTAAAATTATTTAAATTCTTATTTTTATTTATATCTTCTAATGCCTTTTCACTTATATCGACTGCATATACTTGTTTAGCATTGTATTTAGCAGCATGTAATGCAAATCCACCTGTATGAGAAAATAAATCTAATACAGTTTTATCTTTAACGTAGTATTTAAGATAATCTCTATTTAATTTTTGGTCTAAAAAATATCCAGTTTTTTGACCATTTTCAATATCAATATACATTTTAATATCATTTTCTAATACAATTAAGTCTTTATTAAGTTTTCCATATAATAATCCTTTAAATGGTTCTAATCCTTCTTTAACTCTAACAGACGAATCACTTCTTTCAAAAATACAAACTGGATTAAAAAGATTCACAAGAATATCGATAATTTCTTTTTTAATATTGTCCATACCTAGTGATGAAAATTGAACTGATAAGTGATCATTATATTTATCTACGACTAGACCTGGTAAAAAGTCTGCTTCTGAAAATATTAATCTATAGCAATTTTCAAAGCCTAAAGTCTTTCTATGTTCATACGCATTTACTATTCTCTTTTTAAAAAAATCATAATTAATAATATCATCTTTTTTTAGTGATAAAACTCTTACCATTATTTTAGAATTTGAATTAAAAAAACCATAACAAAGAAATTCTTTAGTAAAAGTATAAACTTCACATACTTCACCAGATTTGATATTACCATCAAAATTCATTATTTCATTATTAAAGATCCAAGGATAACCTATTAATACATTATCTTCTTCGCCTTTTTTTAATATAATTTTTAACATAAGTTCCCTCTTAAATAATATAAACTACCAAATTGGTAGTTTATATTGCTAAATTTTTAAATTTTATAATTACCATTTTCAAATATTGTAATTTCTTTTCCATCAACAGTAATTCCTGTAACACTCATATCAGAACTTCCAAACATAAAATCAACATGAGTTTTAGATGAATTAAATCCATTTTTTTCAAGTTCTTCTTTAGAAAGATTTGAACCATTCTTCATATTTGTTTCATAAGAACTACCTAATGCTAAATGACAACTAGCATTTTCATCAAATAATGTATTATAGAATAGTATGTTCATATTTGAAATTGGTGAGTTATGAGCAACTAAAGCAACTTCACCAAGGTAACTACTACCTTCATCAAATTCAATTAAGCTTTTTAAAGATTGTAATCCTGATTTAGCTGAATAATCGATAACTTTGCCATCTTTGAATTCTAGATATAAATCTTTTATTAAATCACCTTGATAGCTTAAAGGTTTAGTTGAAAAAACTTTACCGTTTACTTTTAATTTGTGAGGCATACAAAAAATTTCTTCAGTTGGTATATTAGCTGAAAACATAACATTATCAGGAACTCTGTAATCTGCTCCTCCGATAAATATATTATCGTTTGCTAATCCTACAGTTAAATCAGTACCAATTGAATTTTTAAAATGTAAAGATTGCAAATTCAATTCATTTAATTTTTTGGATTTTTGTTGCAATTCTTTTATATGATTAGACCATTTGTTTTCAATTACTTTTCCATCTTCTAAGACTCTAGAAGCAGTTAAAATTGCTTCCCATAATTTTTCCATTGATTCTTCTTCGCTCATATTAGGAAATACTTTTAAAGCCCAATCTTTTTGAGGTACCGCACAAACACACCATTGCCCAAAATTTGCTGATGTATATTTTGATGTAAAATCTAGTTTACTAGATAAAGATTGTCTATACATTTGTAATTTTTTAGGATCAACTCCTAAAAAAGCGGTTGGATTAGACGATGATATTTTAATTTTACACACTTTTTTATCAATATAAAATTGCTC
>JBOFSX010000130.1:0-1856 GCA_051651765.1 Anaeroplasmataceae bacterium
CAGTTCTAAGATTTCTTCCAGTTTGTTTCATCATTTCTGTAAAACTCATCATATCTTCTTGTTTAACAGTTGGCTCGCATACAAATGTACCCTTACCTTTTATTTTAAGAAGTATATCTTCTTGTACAAGTTCACCTAACGCTTGTCTTATAGTCATTCTACTTACACCATAGATTTCACATAATTCTCTTTCACTTGCTATGCACTCTCCAGGTTTCCATAGACCTTGGGATATCTTTGTTATTAAATCATTTTTTAATTGATAATATACAGGAATAGGACTACTTTTATCTATCATTCTTACTCCTCCTTTTATTATATATAGAATAGTTATAGATGTCTAGACCAGTTGAGTATATTTTTACGAAACTCGCTTTAATATTTTTTTTAATACTTTACCCACTTATTTTTAATCTATTAATGTATATAAAATATATTTTTGGAAAATCTAAACTTGTGTATAAAATATCTACTCTTGCTCATTTTTATTCTTAATACCTTTTATATATTATAAAATTTTAAAGGAGTTGATTTTTTGATTGATAAACATTATTTCGATAATTTAACAGCTAAAAACATACTAAATGATACAACCCCAAAAAATATATCTAGTGATTTATCAAATTCCTATAACTCAAACTCTCTAGATAATATGCTTTTAAACTCAAATTTAGATAATGAAAATGTTATAAAATAACTCTTCCATATAGTTATGTATCTATAATATCATAGTATAAAATATATTATAATATTTATCTTTAAAGTTATTGAATAATTTAGTAATATGATATATTATATTATTAATACAACTAATAATGATTATTAGTTACTAAATAGGAGGTTTTATTATGGTTAAAGTTTATACAACTAACACTTGTCCATGGTGTGATAAGGTTAAAAATTATTTAAAAGGTAAAGAAGTTTCATTCGAAGAGCTAAATGTTCAAGATGATATGAGTGCTAGAGAAGAAATGGTAAGTAAGTCAAAACAAATGGGTGTACCAGTTTTAGATATTAATGGTGATATTATAATTGGTTTTGATAGAAATGCTATTGAAAGTGCATTAAAAAAATAAATTTTACACTTAAAATAAAAGTGAGTTTCTCGTATATTAACTAAAATAGTTAATATACTGAGAAACTCACTTTTTAGTATATAAAGTAAAAAAAAGACGGATACAAAAATCCATCTTTTATCTTTTATTACTTAGCTACAGCTGCTTCAATTTCTTTTTTGTTGAATCCAACAATTATTTCATTTGCAACTTGTATAACTGGTACAGTTCTTTGTCCTGAAACCTTAAATACTTCTTCTCTATCTTCATGCTTATCAGCAACGTTTATTTCGTTATATTCCCAACCCTTCATTTCGAAAAATCTCTTTGCCTTTACGCAAGCTGGACACCATGATGTTGAATAAATTTTTATCATTATATTTCTCTCCTTTTATCTACAATGTATTTTTCTGCACTTAATGCAGCAATTGTACCATCTGCAACCGCAGTAGTAATTTGTCTGAATTGCTTTTCTCTAACATCTCCAGCTGCATAAACACCAGCAACATTAGTTTGCATATTCTCATCTGTAATAATATATCCACTTGATGTTATATTTATATAATCCTTAAATAAGCTTGCCATTGGAACTGTTCCTACAAAACCAAATACAGCATCAATTTGAATTTCTTTCTCTTCATTAGTTTTAGTATTTTTAATTATAGCTTTTTCAACAAAAGCATCACCTTTAACATCAACTAAATCTTCATTAAATAATATTTCAATTTTAGGATTATTCATAACCTCATCTATATTTGCCTTTTCTCCATTAAAATAATCATGTCTTCTTATCATAATTAC
>JBOFSX010000131.1:0-8134 GCA_051651765.1 Anaeroplasmataceae bacterium
ATGGTTTTCTATCATATTTTCCTTTTTTCTTTAATGATTCAAAGAATATCTCCCATTCAATCGCTATATCAAATAACCCAATATGTTCTTCTGTGTAGTTAGGGTTGTTTATCATGTATGAATAACACGATTCAGCAGATGATGAATAGAATTTTCCACTCGCTGTTATCTTTCCATTATCTTTTGCAAACTTTCTATATCCTCTTTTATTCATGATTGCACCTGTTGAAAATGCCCATATACATTCTTGTGTTTCTGGATATTGTATACCACTTAAATTAAAGTCTTTAAGAGTCTGATTTAAAGCTCCTACGTCAAAGTTAGAGTTATATGCAGAGAATACTTTAACATTGAATTTAGCTATATCTGAATTGATTTCATCTTGTATCTCACTAATTGTTTTCATAGTATAAATACCCATTTTCATTAAGTAAGAATATTTGTAAAACTTCTTATAATAATAAGCCTTTTCCATCTTTTCTCTATTGTTATAAACTTCATCTACTACAAACGATTTAACTTGATAAACTACACCATGTTGGTCTACTATTGCGTATGCTACATCATAACACGACTTGTCGCTAACCCCTATTGTCTCAACGTCTACTATCAATACTTTCTTTCTTCTCTTATATTTTGCTAATAACTCATCTGTATTTGCATTAATCTCATCTAACTTGTTTTTAAACTTTCTTAACTCTTTAATATCTTCCCATTTCTCAAACTCGAATTTACCTACTGTCATTGTATTTACCATTTCAAATCACTCCTCTGTTTTCTTTATATTTTATTATATCATGTTTTTTACTATAAGTCAATTTTGATTTACAGCCTTTTCAATTTCCTACGGTGAATTAATTAGATTTTTAATATAGCTTTTATTGTATCTTCAGTTACTCCGAAAATGTCAGCTATCGTTAATGGAGAAAGTCCATCCTCTTTCCATAATTGTGTTATTCTTGAAGTTGATATAGTTGTTATTTTCATTTAAGTTCTCCCTTTGAATCGTTTTTTTTATTCTATACAGTTATTATACCACGCATCATGTTGTTTGTCAATTCTCATTTACATGATGCTTTTCTGTGTTGGGCTTTTTAGTTCTGTCCCACTCATACAATTATTATAACATAAGATATACTTAAAGTCAATTTTCATTTGCAACAATAATGAAGTATAAAAAAAATAGGTGCAAATTGCACCTATTGATATTACTTATTTTCAACTATATCAACTAAATCAACATATTCATATACCGATTCAGACTCATTATACATATACTTGTTTCCATTTTTATCTCTTATTTCAAGTTCGTCAGCAAGGAAATTAAATAACCCACTATCTAAGTCAAAACTATATAATTTACCTTTACTATCAATTGCTGGGATATAAGATTTCTTAGCTTCAATTCCCAAAATAAGCTCTTTATTTGTGTGAGTAGAATATAATCTAAAATCCTCATCCATAATATAATTTAAGTAATGTCTTAATCCCTTTACATTGTAGTCAAGTTCTGGGTAGTCTTTCCATTCTGAATCATTATATTCTTTATATGAATAAAAGTCATCTACGTTAAATACTTCATCATAATCAGTATACGCATAAGCATAAGCATTTTTAACATCATTGTAATCATATTTTTTCGAAGCACCATATCTTTTAACTTCTTTGTATGATGTATTAGAATACCATATACCGTTCTTTTCCTCAATCCAACCCATACCCATCAATGTAAACTCTTTGTCAGTTGTAAACACTGCAAGTCTTGAATCCAATACCTCTTCTACTGCTTTAACCATATGAGAACTCTCATGCCAATTATTCATAGCTTTATCTACATGATATAAAAACTCTGTTATAAACTTTTGAGTATCTGAATTATCTTTTCCTACTCCTACTGAATTATAATAATTATATGATGAATAAGCACTAATTACACCATTGTGCATTACGGCTTTATTACCTTTTTTTACAAGAACAGTCGTTTCCTTTAAATCACGCATTGTTTTACTTATAGGGAATGGGTGTGTATTTTCTGGACACGTTCCACCATCTGTCGTTATTCTACAATGAATACCTACAAGTTCTTCTGTTGTATTTATAATATCTTCTAATTCAACCAATGCTTCTTCAAATGAAGTCCACGTCATAAATCCTTTTTTTATAACAATATTTCCTCTGTCAGTATACATAATTCCACCACCATCAGAGTTATTCTCCCAACAGTTCCTTAAAATCTCTTTACTTGGCATTTTAACACCTACGGGCTTAACGATTGCAATACACATACTATCACTCCTATGTTTTCTTATTTTTTTGTTTCACTTATTTATACAATAATTATATCATCTTTATCGGTGTTTGTCAAATCTTATTTACAACTGTTTTGCTAAATACTTTCCAATTCTTATGGGCTTCTTTGCCTAAATATCCAAATTTAAGTTGCCATTTATTTCCAACCTTTTCATAGACTAAGGCTTGAACTCCAATTTTTTTAAAATCTTCATGTTCTCTAATATAATGAATTGAATCCGATATATTTGGTACACTATGGTGTTTTACAATAGTTGCAAACCCAAGTCTTTTATATGACATAAGTTTCTTTGCATTCTTTTCTGTTAAAAGACCTATTCTTGCCTGTATAACAGTATCTCTTAATAATGTTTCCATTCTTTCTAAGTTTTTATAAACAACTTGAACTTTCACTATTTTTATCAATTACTTCGCCCTCCATGTTTTCTATATATCAATTATATCATGTAAATCAGTTGGTGTCAAATGTCATTTACATTTGACACCACTTAAAATTATCTATTTCTACATATCCCTCTATTATCCCAATACTCTGAAATTATGTCAAATTTATCTTCAATTAATGCTACAAATGAATTAATAGTCAAGATTTCTTCAATAGTCTTTTCCTTTGCAATATCACAAATTATTTTTGTTAAATCCATCATTGCAAAAGCTGTATTTTTATTTAGAGTACCTCTCCATAATCTAAATTCAACTGTATGTGAATTTTGTAAGTTTATAGCTCTATGTCTATCGTAAACCATTTTATATTGTTTAACCATGTTTTTATAATCTTTTACATTATCGTCATTCATATCTAATGATGGTCTTTTACACCAATGCAATTGACTATACGTTCTTCTCGATAGAGTTACCAATACATCCCAATGCTTTTCAAATATTAGCACTATCTTAGCTATTGCAAGTTCTTTTTCTTCTTCTGATTTTCCAAAGTATGTTTTGTTTACGTGTATATGGAAACTCGCTCCATCAACTACGTTATGAGAAATATACCCATTGCTTTTTAATTCAGATAACATATCTGGGAAGTTTTCCTTATGAAAATCAACCGTACAAGGATGTGTTACTATTTCAAATCCATCTGCAACAGAACCATCTAATTTACAATAAATATAATCTCTTTCAGTAGATAGACTTTCTACAAAACACCTTCTATCTTTAACACTATGAGAACTTTTTGGTTCAACTTCTAATTCTATTCCCATGTATAATACACCGTCTTCATCATAACTTGTCTTGTCTTTACCAAAGAAAATTGGTTTTGGCTTATATGAGTAGTTGTATAAATAATCACCCATAGCAAGAGATTCATCTACAACAGATGAACAGTTTTCACACAATCCATTATTATCTTCAACATCTGAAAACGGTATATAAGTACAACAATCTTCACAATACGCATAACCATCTGAACAATGAGAACATATACTTGTATCATTACTTGTATAATATATATCAGACTCATGATATAGCTCTCCACAATCATTACAAGTTGAATAGTTCTCATAACAATTATCACATACTTTATTATCCGAATTAGTAGTATTAAATTCTGTATTTAAATACATATCACCACAATCATCACACATATCTAAATCATATTTTTCGATAATATTATTTATTATACGAACAATGGCATTATCAATTGCACTATAACGTATAGCATTATTCATTTTAAAAACATATTCTTCATCATTTGTAATTGCATTTGAAATGATAGATTCTACTAATTTTTCAACTTCATCACTACTAATAATTTCATAAGAATAATGTTTTCCTACTACATAATTATCTCTCCCATTGTTATAATCAGTTACTGTTTTAATAATAGGATTTAAAAATCCATTACGAGAATCATGCACGAGGATTGCGAATTTATCGTTTTCTCTTTTTATAATAGCATTGTTATTATCATAATTTAATGCTCGTAATATCCTACCATTTCTAATATCTCTTTTTATTTCAAATGGCTGATAGTTTTCATCTATTTCAATATCTTCAATAGTATATTCTCTTAAAGAATCAATTATTGACTTAGGAAAATTAATTTCATTAAGTCCAAATATCGAGTTTTTTATTATGTAATCATACGATTTCTCATTAAGAGAATAAGTCCTTCCTTTTGAGAACTCATTTGCTTTTAAAATCTCAACATATTCCTCTATTGTAGTTTCAACATATTTATTACTCTCTTCATAATATGGAAAAAATACGTTTGATGAATTATCTCCAGAAAGTGTTTGAGTTAATAAAATATTTCCTGTTGAAATAGCTATTCCTTCATAATCTGATGTACGAATAATTAGGTCTGGTGCAACACCGTTATTTGCATTATATTCCTTTTGTCTAAATAATTTTACCATTAATTACCATCTCCCTTTGTTTTATTATACATATATTATATCATTTATACTATGATAAGTCAAATTCTATTTACATACTTAGAATTACATGATACCATGTAATTCTAAATAATTTTGTAGTTCAACTGTATTCGTAAGTTCTAATAAATCAGTTATCTTTTTAGCATTTACAATCTTTTCAATTGATAGATTCTTAGCAATTCTGCATATCTCTTTCGTCAATTCCATTGTAGCAATAGCCGTTGATGTTTTTAAAGTACCTCTCCATATTCTAAATTCAAATGTATGTTCAGTTATGTTTAATGACACGTACCTTGTACCTTTATTTGCATATTCAAACTCTTTAAAACCCTCTTTAATAGTACTTTCATTAGTAGCTATTAGTTTACAACTATCAACTATTTCTGTTGGTCTTTTACACCAACGCAATTGACGTTTTGTTCTTCTTGACAATTTATAAATATCATCCCAGAATTTTTCAATAAATACTATTATTTTAGACGCACCAAGCTCTTGACTTGCAGTTGTATCTCCAAAATATGTTCTATTTACATGGATATGAAAACTTGCTCCACCATAAACATCATGTGAAATATAATTATTAGATTTTAATAAATCTAATATTGGCATAAAATGTTTTTTATGATATTCAATAGTACAAGGATGTGTTACAATCTCCATACCACATCTAACAGACCCATCTTCCTTACAATATATAAATGGGTGGTTATCATGCAAATCATTTACAATATAATCTCTATCATCCTCATCTTTTTTTCTAGAATTTGGCTCAACTTCTAACTCTATTCCCATATATAAATCATCATTTTCATCATTGATTTTTGAAAAGTTTAACATATCTGGTGTATATGATGATTGGTGCAATGATGATAGTTCATATGAAAATATTCCACTTCCAAACAACAAGCTACCACACTCGTTGCAAACTGGATTTATATTTTTATTAGTTGCCAATACTTCAGACCCACAATCATCACATTCATGTATTTCGCCTTTAATACGTCTTTTATTATAACATCCATTACAAATGGAAATGTTGTTATTGAAACTATTCATATTTTCACTTATATGTCTTTCGCCACAATCATCACATTGATAAGAATATTCAGCTGAACACGAGATACAAGCAGTATATATATCATTGTTATCATGTATTTCATGACACATATTTTCATTTAAAAACATACTACCACAATGTTGACAAAAATTGTATTCTTTAAATTCAGTTTCTAAAAAATTCTTTACACTTTTAGCGATATATCCACTTTTAATCAAAGCTATATGCCCATCATTTATTTTTTCATCTATAAAACATTTTAATTCCTGTGTTGAGATATATTTAATATTTCCTCTTAAATCAAATTTCTTATTAGAATATTTAAATGCTTCATGAGAACTTTTTCTCGTACTTTTTGTAATCATCATATTTGGATTAATATATTCTCCAGTAGGGTCTTGTTCATCATAATATCTTATAAGATAAGAATTATCTGTTTCTACGATATAAGATTTTTTATCGTCAGGCATAAGGCTAATCATATACGAATTACAAAAGTTATCATTAAAAACACAATAATGATTATCTCCAACACAAATACCGTTAAGGAATCTATATTCTTTCGTATCATTAAATATTCCTATATCTAGAAACATAAATTCGTGCATATTTGATTTATTAATAAATTTCTCAATATAACTTTCAACAGTATCACATTGTTCAATATCGTTATATCCATATCTACAATTTCTTTCATTAGAAACACTAACAGATAAATTTTTAACAATATCTACATGAATATTAAATCTATCTGATGTAAATATTCTTGCATTATTTTCAATGTCATAATACAGAGAAACAAGGTCAGTAGAATTGCTATAATATTCATTATTTTTAAATGTATCAAACGCATTTGCGATTAATGGTGCATAATATATATTTTGCATTAACAGTGTTCTTTCATATGAAAGTCTATATTCAATACTTTTAACAGCTAATAAAGTCCCTTTAACTATAATGAGTTGTCCTTCTTTTATATCTAATATTCCATTTTTCATTTTTTCCATTTTTCAGCTCTCCTTTTGTTTTTATTATATAATCATTATATCATATTTTTGATGATAAATCAACTTTGATTTACATTAAGTCTTTTATTGTAATTGTATCTGAAAATTCTTTTAGTAAAAAAATATTATTTTGAACAACGAGTAATTCTGCTTCAAGCAAACATGCCTTCGTTGTATAATCTAATGATGTAGCAATGCTCCATGATTTTTTAGCCAACCTATTATATTCTGCTATCTTTTTAATGTAATAAATCTCAATAGCTCTCATTCTTTTCCATAATCTGAATATTTCATTTGTCATTTGAATCTCCTTTGTTTTTCATTATAAGTAATTATAACATAGATATTATAAAAAAGCAAATATCATTTGCAATATAATAAAAAAAAGAGCGATTAACTCGCTCTTTTTTATTCCCACATTAATGTCCTTATTGTCTCTATATTTGGTATCAATTCTTTAAAACTTTTATTTATTATATCTTCAATACTTGTTACTTTAACCATATTACAAATACTTTCAGTTAATAGCATTGTAGCATGAGCTTTAGACATCTGTAAAGTACCTCTCCATAATCTAAATTCAAATGTATTTTTTGTTGAATTAATTGCCCTGTATCTTGAAGTAATATTGTATTCTTTTGACTTATTTAATACACTTTTTAAGTTATATTTTAAATCTTCCATTGTTTCATTTTTACCTTTACAAATAGATTCTTCTGTTTCTGCTGTTGGTCTAAGACACCAATGCAATTGATTATCTGTTCTACGAGATAATTCTACTAACTCTGTCCAGAACTTTTCAAAGAATATTACTAATTTTGAATTTGCAATTTCTATCGCTTCTTTGTCTCCAAAGAAACATTTGTTTACATGAATGTGAAAGCTTGCTCCCTCATAAACGTCATCAGATTCATAATCTTGTTCATTTAAAATTCTAAGTGTTTTTGGTAGTGTAGTTAGGTGATAATTTTTAGTACATGGATATGTAACAATCTCAAATCCATACTCAACTGAACCATCTTCTTTAAAATATTGATGGTCTTGGTCAAGATATTCAACAGTATTTCTATTAATTGAATTTGCTAAATCATAATCATCTTCATGGTTATCATATGCCAATTCCACCTCAAGTTCTATTCCCATATATAAAGTATCTTTAATTGGCTTGGTATCATATGTTCCATCATCATTAAAGAACTTATATTCATATGGCTTATAATTAAAGTTTTGTATACGTTCTGGTATTAACGTTTGCTCACATGAAGTACAATATTCACTATCAGCTAATGAATAGTCGTGGCAGTTAGAACATAATATATATAATTTTTTGTGATGTTCTTTACATATATAAATCATATCGTTATCCTCATTTG
>JBOFSX010000132.1:0-3558 GCA_051651765.1 Anaeroplasmataceae bacterium
CCCTTTTGTCTTGTTTAAAACTAAAAGAAAGAATAAAGAAAAAATTATAATAATAATAAGTAAAAACCTTTAAAAATGAGTACTTTAGAAGATTTAATAATTTTATCTTTTTAATAACTTTTTAAATATCTAGTATAAAAATATATAAAATATAATAATATGATATTAGAATATAGAAGAGATCATAATAATCATAGTACCTATCTAAAACCTCATACAATCGATTTTAAGCAACATTAATAAAATCATGTTAAAATATTCATAATATTGAATTATATTCATTCTAAATATAAAATAGTGTAAAATAGAGCAACATAATATAACATTAATCACATACTTTAGAAATAAGACTCATTTCGTACTCTAAAGTCTTCACATTTAAACAGTAATGAATTATGTAATAAAATATATATCTATACTTTAAAACGCTAATTTGGCGTTTTAAATCGAGTTTAGGACGTGTGATGAAAATTTATGAGAAGAAGAACTTTTAATTATTATCTACCTCTTCCGATTCTTTTTTCTTTTTTAATCGTTCTATTAGCCTCCATTGGTTCCTGATAAGTAGGTTTTGGATTTTTTAGTTCTTCAATGTAATCTTCTTTAAGTTCTTGAATTGCTAGATATGGATTCTTATCTCTACTAATAACTTTATTTAAATTATAATGTAGATTATATCTTAATTCCAGTATTTGATGTTCTTCTAAATCTTTAATATCTATATTATCAATATATTCACTTAAATTTTTTTTAGTGTAATTATATATTGTATTATTAGCTCTTTTGATTATGCGTTCTTTGGTATCATTTACCCAATTTGCAACATCTTCGGCAGTAAGTTCATCATCTAGGTCTAGTATATTTCGAAAGTCATTTTTGAAAGTTTTAATAGATTCATCAAGTTTTTCTTTTTCTTCAACTAGTTCTTTATTATCTTCAAGCACTATTCTTGCCCATTCGAAGGTGTCAATTCCTTTAAAACTTGTAATACCTAAATCTTCTTTTAGAGAAGAATATGATTCAAGCAATGAAAGTAAATTTGAAAGAAGTGATTTACTTTCATCAATTCCCTTGATCCTATTTTTTGTTTCATCATCAAAATCAAAAACTTTATCGCTAAAGTTATCAATGTAGATAGCAACAGCCTGCTCCAAGGTTGTAGTTGTCTTTCCGAAGAAATTTTTTTCACTAACTTTATTTAATGCAGACTCTAAATTTATAGACCTAATTTCTAACTCTTTTTGATTTTTGGTAAAAAGATTTCTTTCAAGATCTAATTCTTCTTGGATCTTTTTAAGTTTTTCTTCTTTTCGTTTAATATTATCTAATTGAATTTGCAAATCACTTTTATCTTTAGTCAATTGATTTAATTTGTACTCGTAATCAGTTACTGTAATATCAAATTCTTTCTTTTTTTCTTTGAAATTTGTAAAGAATCGTTTTAATCGTGTAAAAATACCTGAATTTTTAATTGAATCATCGGTATATTCTTCATTCTGCTTTAAAAATAGTTCCATCTCTTTTTTAATAACTACTGTTTCTTGATTATTTTTTCGTATATAATCAAAAGTTTTACTTAGTAAGTTTCCGTTAACTTGATCTAAAGCTACTTTGATTTCATCAAATTCAATACTAGTGAATATACTTTTAATCTCACTTTCAATTATATTAGCAGTCTCAACTCTAATTGAATTTTCCCAATCTTTTTTATTTTGTAAAATATAATCTTCTTTCAAAGTGGATTTATCATATGAACTTAACTCATGAATATCTTTGTTGAGTTCATATTTCTTTTCTTCTAACTCAAGAAGTTCATTAGTTTTCTCTTCAATTTGTAGATTTAATTCTTTATACTGCTCGAACTTATTTCCAATAGTATATTTTCCGTATTTTTCCAACGTATCATTTAGCTCATAATCTTTTACAATACCATTCATTACTTCTGCTAAACTTTTCTTGTAATCTTTAATCAATTCTCTAACTTCCGTTTTTGTTTTGTATTTTTGCGGTTCAAGTCTTTTCCCCACATTAATGCTAGTAATTGATTTTTGTTGAACACGTGCAATAATTTTTTTCTTTAATTCTTCAGTACTTTTTGTATCGACATCATCAAGTGATCTTTTTCTACAAAGTTTATTCAGTTCTTCCATTTGTTTAATTATAGTAGAATCAATTTTATCAAAGTTAAGTTTAATATCCCCAATTTCAATTTTAAGATGATTAATTTTTTCTTCCTTGAAGTCTCTTTTTTTAATTAATTTACCAGTTGCTAAATTAATAGCATAAGGAATATGATTACTTTCATCATACCGAGCATAGTCACTACATGTATTAATGTCTCGGTCAATATAACCCACATGAATATGAAGATTATTATTCTTAGTTCTACCACTAGTTTCATTACGATAGTGAATTGCAGTTGCAACATTGTCATAATTTAAAACACTTCTAAATCTATTAGCAATATCATCCCATTGATCACTACTTAAATTTTTGTCATATAATTCTAAAGGAAGTGGAATTTGAAATTCTTGATGAGTTTTAAATTTGATAGATGTATCGTTATATATGAAATCTTCAAACAATTTAGAGTGTAACACTAAACCTTGTTTGTGTCCATTTGCAGTATCTTCACCAGATAAATACTCTTTACGACTTTTACTCAAATTTACAGTTCTTTTATCAATTCTAATATTTGGCATGATTATACCTCCTCATGATTTTTTAATACAAAATAGAGAAAAACCTCTCTAGTCACACCAGCGTACCTCAAGAAAAGACCTCGGCAGGAGCAAAGGTACTTTTAGGAGTGGAATTACTACGTAATCCCAACACCTAACCTTTGATTTTTTCTTCGAAAAAATAATCCTGCATTCATAATACTTATCGTATTATTTCATTTTTTTGTAATTTTATTGAAAATTACTAAGTGAGACTATATTCTTAATATTTATAAAAAATAATTTTTTTATAAATATTAATTATTCAAAAGAAATTCATTTTTTTCTTTTTCTAATAATTTTAATTTATTAACATCATCCTCAAATGATTCTATATTTGATCTGATTTTTAAATTTTTCTTAGTTAAAAGCTTTATATGGTTTTCATTATTTTTCAACTCTTTTTGTAATTCTTTTACATTATTTTTGTTTAAAAATTTTTGGATTTTTCTTTCCAATTTTGCAATTTCATTTTTTATAGTTTTTAAGTTTCTTTTTTCTTCTGTCACAGTTTCAGTTATATCATTCGCTTTTAGGAAATTCTCGTGATCTTCTACAATGTCATTTTCCTTAGGCATAATATACCCATTGCTAATCCAATATGACAATTGCATGTCTTCAGATTTATTTAATGCATTCGCTTGATTCCTTAAACACATACTAAAGCTTTCATCATCAATTGAAACAATGCTTCCTTTTTGGTAATTACCTAATCCAGCTCCAGTTTTTAATATTACATAATTCTTCATATTGCCTCTCTTTCTACAATTTTCTTCATGTTTATATTATAACATCATAAAATGACTAAAGTAAATAAGATTATAAAAAAATCACTCAA
>JBOFSX010000133.1:0-5687 GCA_051651765.1 Anaeroplasmataceae bacterium
CTAAAACTTCATTAGTAAATCTTATTTCAAGATTATATGATGTTAATGAAGGTTCTGTAAAAGTTGGTGGAGTAGATGTTAGAAACTATGATATAGATACTCTAAGAAATCAAGTAAGTGTTGTACTTCAAAAAAACACATTATTTAGTGGAACTATTAAAGAAAACTTATTGTGGGGAGATAAAAATGCTAGTGATGAAGAAATAATAAGAGCTACAAAAATTGCTTGTGCGTATGACTTCATTCAATCATTTCCTGATAAATTTGAAACACATATAGAACAAGGCGGTAGTAATGTTTCTGGTGGACAAAAACAAAGACTATGTATCGCAAGAGCAATACTAAAAAAACCTAAAATTTTAATTTTAGACGATTCTACTAGTGCAGTAGATACTAAAACTGATTCTATAATAAGAAAATCTTTTAAAGAAGAATTGAAAGATACAACAAAAATTATAATTGCTCAACGTATCTCATCTATTGAAGATGCTGATAAAATTATAATTCTTGATAATGGTAACATTAATCAAATAGGAACTCATGAAGAATTACTAAAAGAAAATGCTATATATCAAGAAGTCTTTTATTCTCAAAATAGAAAAGGAGGCGAACAAAATGGCTAGTAGAAGACCAATTAATGGTAAAATTAAACCATCTAGATTATTAGGTTATTTATACAAAACATATAGAATTCCTTTAACAATTGTATTAGTATGTTTATTATTTTCAGCTATTGCTGGATTAAGTAGTTCTGTTTTTGTTCAGCAACTTATCGATAAAGTTATTACTCCTGGTATTTCTCAAGGATTTGATGCTGTAAGCAAACAATTCTTTACATTATTAGCTGTTATTATAACTATTTATATTATTGGATTGTCTTCAGGATTAATCTTTACTCAAATTATGGCTAGAGTTTCTCAAGGATTCTTAAATAAAATGAGAAAAGATTTATTCAAAAAAATGGATTCATTACCTATAAGATATTTTGATACTAATCCTCATGGTGAGATAATGTCAACATATACTAATGATGTTGATGCTATCAGACAATTAATAGGACAAAGTTTACCTCAATTAATAAGTACAGCTATATCTATTACTGTAATATTTGGATTAATGTTGTTTTATAGTATTTGGTTATCTTTAATCGTAGTATGTGGAATTATAGCAATGTATATAATTACAGCTACTATTGGAAAAGGAAGTGCTAAATATTTCTTTAAACAACAAAGATCACTAGCTACTGTAGAAGGATATGTTGAAGAAATGATGAAAGGTCAAAAAGTTGTTAAAGTCTTTTCTCATGAACAAGAATCAATTACTACATTTAATGAATTAAATGAAACGCTAAGAAAAAATTCTTATAGAGCAAACAGATATGCAAACTTACTAATGCCAATTATGCACAATATAGGTAATATATTATATGTAGTTGTTGCTATAGTAGGAAGTATTTTAGTTATTAAACAGGTTACTAACTTTAGTTTAACTGGATTTGGTGTATTACAAATAGGTGTGGTAGTTTCATACCTAACAATGTCTAGACAATTTGCAAATTCAATTGGACAAGTTTCACAACAAATTAATGCTGTAGTTATGGGATTTGCTGGAGCTCATAGAGTATTTGAATTATTAGACCAAAAACCAGAACAAGATGAAGGTTATGTTACCTTAATTAATGCTGATATTGACAAAAAAGGAAATATAACTGAGTCTGAAGCAAGAACAGGAAAATGGGCATGGAAACATCCACATAAAGACGGTACTATTACATATACTAAATTAAATGGTGATATTGTATTTGAAAATGTTGACTTTGGTTATGTAGAAAATAAAATTGTTTTACACGATGTATCTATTTATGCTAAACAAGGACAAAAAATTGCTTTCGTTGGTGCAACTGGTGCTGGTAAGACAACTATTACAAATCTAATAAATCGTTTTTATGATCTTGCTGATGGTAAGGTTAGATATGATGGTATTAATATAAATAAAATAAAAAAACATGATTTAAGAAAATCTATTGGTATAGTATTACAAGATACTTGTCTATTTACAGGTACTGTTAGAGAAAATATTAGATATGGTAGATTAGATGCTACTGATGAAGAAGTAATAGAAGCTTCTAAAATCGCTAATGCTTATGATTTTATTAATATGCTTCCTAATGGATTTGATACTGTATTAACAGAAGATGGTTCTAACTTAAGTCAAGGTCAAAGACAGTTATTAGCGATAGCAAGAGCTGCTATAGCTGATGCTCCGGTTATGATTCTTGATGAAGCTACATCAAGTATTGATACTAGAACTGAAGTATTAGTTCAAAAAGGTACTGATCAATTAATGAAAGGTAGAACAGTATTTGTTATTGCACATAGACTATCTACTATTCAAAACAGTGATTGTATTATGGTTTTAGAGCATGGTGTAATTAAAGAACGTGGTACTCACGATGATTTAATAAAAAATAATGGTATTTATTATCAGTTATATACAGGTGCTTTTGAATTAGAATAATTTAATAAACAAATAAAGAGTTTTCTTTTATAGAAGTAAAACTCTTTTTTTGTTATAATAAGAATAGTAAAGGGGTTTTTTTATGACATTTATTTTTTCTTATCTACGAAAGACAATGTATATGCCTATTTTAGCCATTGTCTTTTTAATATTAAGCTTTTGCTTTAGTAACCCAATTGATATGTTTAAAGGTTATGGTCAGATACTTATAAGTCCAAGTGTCTTGATTACTGATTATATAGCGGTAGGTGGCATAGGAGCAGCGTTTTTTAATGTATTTACAGTTATGCTTTTTAACTTAATATTAATCAAACTTTTTGACCTAAGGTTTAGTGGAATAATATTTGCTGGATTCTTATGCGTTGTAGGTTTTTCGTTTTTTGGAAAAAACATATTAAATACACTTCCTATATATATGGGAATATATTTTTATTCTTTATTTAAAAAAATACCTTATAAAACTTTAATTATTACTATCTTATTTTCAACAGGTATATCACCTTTAGTAAGTTATTGTATGTTTGGTTTTGGATTTGAATTATATTGGGCTATTCCTTTAGGTATTATATGTGGTCTTGTTGCTGGTTTAATTATTGCGCCTATATCTAACCATACAATTAAATTTCATCAAGGTTATAACTTGTATAATACTGGTTTTGCTTTAGGTTTAATATCTTTGTTGTTTTATGGACTATTCTCATCTTTTGGATTAGAAGTAAATACACAAATACTTGTATCAACTGATTCACATGTTACATTATTGGTTTTATTAATAGCTATTTCAATATCATTCATACTTATATCTTTACTTTTAAATTATAAGGCTATAACCAAATATCCTAAAATGTTAAAAAGAAGTGGTAGGTTAATTAGTGATTTTATTAGAGATTTTGACCGAGACTTAGTTTTAATGAACTGTGGTATTTTAGGTTTAGCTTGTGCTTTAATTGTTTTAATCTTTAATATTAATCTTAATGGAGCAATATTTGGAACTATAATGACAGTTATCGGGTTTGGAGCTTCAGGGATTCATATTAAGAATTTAATACCTGTTGTTTTAGGTGCGATACTATGTGTTTTCTTAGTTGGTAGAGATATAACAGAGACACCTGTAATAATTAGTGTATTCTTTGTATCAGCATTAGCTCCAATAGCTGGTAGATACGGAATAATTATTGGTGTTATATCTGGATTTATACATGTACTATTAGTGAACTTAATGCTTCCTTTTCAAGGTGGATTTGATTTGTATAACAATGGTTTTTGTGCAGGATTTGTAGCCTGTATTATAATAGTGACTGTAGAAGCACTTAAAAAAGGAGATAGCGAATGAGTTTACATGAATTAAAAAAAGGATGCAAAATTGTTGATGAAGTTATTTTGTATTTAATGAGACATGGACATAGTTATATTAATGTAGATATAAATAAAGTTGATAAGGTATTTAGCATAGTTATTAAAACTACTAAATGTTCAGATAGAATCATCAAAAAAATGGATGAGTATATTAATCAGGAACGTGAATTAGAAGTAGAAGAATATGGTTGGGAATTAATGGGAGAAAGTGATGCAGAAAACGAATTAGGTATAATTGGATTGTTAGTTGATAGTTTAAAAATTGATAACACAGACCCTGAATTTACTACATTCATATTAACCAGAATAGATAAGTACTCAAAAAAATAACTGCACAAATGTGCAGTTATTTTTTTGTTTATAGTATTTGTTTTTCATCTAATGTTTCTCTTGCGATTGATAACATTAATTTTATTCTATTGTCTTGATTAACTTTAGTAGCTGAAGGATCATAGTCAATAGCAACAATATTTGATAAAGGATAAGTGGTTTTCAATTTCTTGATAACCCCTTTTCCGCATATATGATTGGGCATACAACCAAAAGGTTGCGTGCAAACTATATTTTTATATCCACTTTGTATTAACTCAACCATTTCAGCTGTAAGTAACCATCCTTCACCCATTTTAACACCATGGTTAATTAAATCTTTGTTTAAAGTTTTTGTATGCTTAAAATACTGCATAGGTGTGTATTTTGTTTTCTTTATAGATTTAATTATATAGTTTTCAAATTTTTTTGATATTTGAATAATTAATCTAGTTAATAATATAGTCTTTAATTTAGTTCCTCCATATAACTTATTTGTATATATAACGTTGTATAAATTATAAAATAAGAATCCATATGTGCCAGGAACGCTTATTTCACAACCTTCATTAAGTAGTAAGTTTTCTAGGTTGTTGTTAGCTAAAGATGAATACTTAACATATATTTCTCCAACTATACCAACTTTTGGTTTTATAGTATCTACTATATCTACTGAGTTAAAATCTTTAGCAATATATTTTAAATTTCTTTTGATAGAAAAAATAGAATATGATTTGTTTTTCTTGAAATCTAATGATATTTTGTCTAACCACTTATTAAGAAGTTTTTGAGAATCTCCTATATTTTTTTCATATGATCTTGTTTTGTTGTAAAGATACATTAATTGATCCGAAATAGTTATACTTGATATTAAATTTCTAGCAAGTTTATATGTGAATTTAAAACCACTGTCTTTTTCTAGATTAGAGAAATTCAAAGATATTACAGGAATGAATTCTAACTTAGCATCTATTAAAGCTTTTCTTAAAAGAAATATATAGTTTGATGCTCTACATCCGCCTCCTGTTTGTGTAATTAATAATGCAATGTTGTGAATATCCTTTCTTTTTTTAATAGCATCTATAAATTGTCCGATAACTAATAGTGCAGGATAGCATGTGTCGTTATGAACGTATTTTATACCTTCATTTATTATTGATTGACCTGTATTTGATAAAACTTCTGTTTTATAACCTGATGCGTTGAAAGCTTCATGTATTAGTCTAAAGTGTATGTCTAACATTGATGGAATTAATATGGTATGTGTGTTTCTCATTTGTTTTGTAAACTTAGGATAATTATTTGCATCATTCATAATCTGTCACCTGTTTTAATGTTTCAAATAGACTTCGTATTCTAATTTTGACTGCACCAAGATTGGTTATTTCATCAATTTTGATTTGTGTGTAAATTTTATTGTTAGATTCTAATATATGTTTAATTTCATCAGTAGTAATTGAATCTAGTCCGCATCCAAAACTTACAAGTTGAATTAGATTAATATC
>JBOFSX010000134.1:0-1380 GCA_051651765.1 Anaeroplasmataceae bacterium
CAATTATTTCATTAACTTGTCTTAATTCTTCATTTCCTTGTTTAAGTTCTTCATTTCCTTGTTTAAGTTCTTCATAGTTTTTTCCAAGTGATTCATGTCCTGCTTTTAGATCATTATATGTGGATTCTAGATTTGTGTATATCACACTCATATCTTGCATACCTTCTTTAAGTAATTGTATACTTGATTTTTCATTTAATACTTCAAAATTTGCCACGATAACTCCTTCTACATATTCTATTATTTTATTTCCGACTAGTATATAAATTTCCTTACTGACTTTTAATATTTCACCATGTTCATCTTTTGCAACTTTTAAGTTCACATTTCTTACAATGTTTGGCTCATACACCTTTACATGTGAATATTCTGTATTTGTCAAGTGAAAATAGGTCCATTAAATTACTCCAAAATGGGTCCACTATTCTAATGCTGTTTTTAACCTATGGCTTTCACCTGTCATATTGATAATTTCTGATTTATACACTAATCTATCTACCAATGCACCTGTTAGAATTGGATCATTAAAAGTATCTACCCATTTATCAAAGGTCAAGTTTGATGTTATTATAACACTTCCAAAATTCATTCTATCTGAAATTAAGTTAAATAATAATTCGCTTGCTGAAATATCAAATGAAATATAACCTAGTTCATCTAAAATAATTAAGTCAAATTTATTGAATTGATTTTTGAATCGGTTAAATTGACTTTCATTATAACATTCTTTTAATTCAAGTACTAAATTTGGAATTGAGCAAAATAAGACACTCTTACCTTTTGTACATGCTTCAACCCCAAGTGCTGTTGCTAGGTGAGTTTTACCTACCCCAGGATTTCCAATTAAAATTATATTTTTTCTTGCTGAGATAAATGTTAAATCGGATAAAGACGTAATTTGATCTTGTACATCTTCAACGTATGATTCAAGTATTAAGTCAGTAAGAAACTGCTTGTTTGGGAATTTTGCCTTTCGAAGTCTATTTTTAACAGAATTTTCTAATCTATTTTCATATTCACTCTTTAAAACATAATAAAGTAATTCTTCATTTGATAATTTTGATTCTTTTGCATGAGAGATTATTTCATTATAATTATTTTTTATAAAGGGTAATTTTAAGTCTAATGTGTAAGTATAAAGTTGATGTTCCATTATGCTCCAATCTTCTGATTTAATTTTGCAAAACCATCTGCTATTTGATTATGTATCTCTGTAGAATGTGAACATGAGTCGTTATATTCATCATCATATTCTGCTAGATTAATTAATTTTACTTTTATTTGCTCTATATCAAGTGCTTGATTATCCTTAATTATACTTATAAAACTTTTACCATCATTTTCGTAGTACTTATTATATATTTTAGATAAGTCAGGATC
>JBOFSX010000135.1:0-1481 GCA_051651765.1 Anaeroplasmataceae bacterium
ATTGATACTAAAAGTGCAAATGTGTAGCTTAATTTAGATATTTTTCTCATAATGATCCTCCATAAATTATTTTAATTATATCATATTTATTCAAAAAAAACAGTAATCATTGTGTTATTTCGTGTGAATCCTAAGTGTAAAAGTAGTTTTCACTTTGATTTATGATGTAATATTGATCTTTGTAATGTTGTTGCCTAGAACACAAATAATATGAATGAAACATAAAATATAGATTAAATTTATAAAATAATTAACAACTAGTTTTTATGTAGTATTAGAATCATGTGAGCATTAAAATACAAAAATGGCATTTCAATCACTTCAAATGAAGCATAATTTTCTAGAATAATTTAAACAAATTAATTGATCAAGACACAGTTTTTCAAAGTAAAACTAACTTATCTAAGCATTATATTAACAATTTCAATTGAGTTCTATATGTATACAACTCTTCTTTTCGACTTTAATGGAAAGATTATATGAAATAGCTGATGAAATGATTTTATAAGAATTATTATCAAATTAAAATTATCACAAATCATATAAAATGCTTTAAAGTTAACTAATTTACAATATTTCTATAAAATCAATTTGTCATTGAATTCATATTAGTTTTTTTAGACTTGTATTACACAAATCTTATATACAAAATAAAAAAGGTGAGAAAATTTGAACTATACAAATGAATACTAATCTAAACTATTATTTATCAATCGATGTAAGAAAATATATATCATTTAAAATGAAATTTTAATTTTGAAATTAAGATTGTATTGTTGAGCTAGAGTTGGTAAATATATTTCATAATCGACAAGTCGAATCGGATGCGGTTATAAATTGAAATATAAACTAACTTGAAAACAAACATATTCAACACTCCAATTATACTGTTAAACAATACTATGAAATAATGAATAATTATTCAGTTAATGTAGTTCATTAAAGTTAAAAAATGATAAAAAAAACTACACACAAATGTATAGTTAAATTTAATGTAATATTTGTTGATAAAGATAAATATTAATCTTACTTTTAATTATTGATCCAATCTGTTTTTTGTGGATTCAAAACAAACATTAAAACTTGTTTTTCTTCCTTTTCGTTTATAAGTTCTTTTTCTTTAGCTACTTCAAGTAGTTCTTCTATTTTAACTAGTGAATCATTTTTAACATTTGCATTCTTAAAATTATCAGAAGCTTTAGTCATTCCGTATGTAAATATAGATATAACACCTAGAACTACTAACCCAGCATCTTCAAGAACTTTTACACATTCAATACTAGAGCCTCCTGTAGATATTAAATCTTCCACAACTAATACTTTATCACCTTTAGTATATTTTCCTTCAATTTGATTAGTTCTTCCATGTTCCTTAGCTTTACCTCTAACATAACCAGTTGGTAAGTCTAATAAGTCAGCAACTAATGTAGCATGAGGAATACCAGCAGTTGCTGTACCCATTATTATATTAACATCTTTAT
>JBOFSX010000136.1:0-7166 GCA_051651765.1 Anaeroplasmataceae bacterium
AAATAAAGGGTAAAGTTGATTTTGACAAAGGAGTTTATATAGATGAATTAGTAGCAAATAAATTCAATGTTAATGTAGGAGACCATATTTATTATCAAATAGGCAATAAAGTATTTAAAGAAGAAATAACTGCTATAGGACATCAAGTAACACATCCTCTATACAATAATGGGGTAATTATATCTAAAAATTATATTAATAGACTTAATGACATTGAAACGTTAAACTACTCTATGGCTTTTGTTAAAGTAAATGGAAATCTAGATGATGCCATTTTAGACATATACAGTTCATTAGGAAATAATCACTCAATAATTACAAAAGAAGAAGTAAAAAAATTTGAATACTACGATAAATTTGATCTTGTAACAAAATACTGTGGATATACAATTATAGTCTTATTTATCATTGCTGGGATTTATATTATAAAGAAGATTTTCACTACAGATAAACAATGAAATGTTATATATGTCTATGTAAATCATCATACTCACATATTAAATGTTTTTATTTTAAGATTGCACATTATATAGTAGATATAATAAGCAAGATAATAAGTAAGATAATAAGTAAGATAAAGAATACAAAAATAAAAAAGACTTGTGAATTAAATTCATAAGTCTTTAAAATTACATTTTAATATAATAAATCTATTTAAGTGAAAAAATAGCTTATTTCTTAGAAAAGAATTCTTTAATTGAATTAGAAGTATATAATGCAGTACCTATTCCACCTGCTTTATCGATATTATTAGTGAATTCTTCATCCTCTTTGTAAATATCAGAAAGCCCAAGTAAGATTTCATCAGTACAATTATAATAATTAGATGTTATATAATTTTGAAGTTTAATCACTTGTTCATTTGTTTCATTAGAATTTGTTTTAATATTATTTTTTAATAAGTTTCCAAATTCAACAAATAAATTCATCATACCTTGATGAATTTCACTATTTTCTTTATCAGTTCTATTTTTTAGTTTTTTTTCTGATTCTTTATAAGCATCCGTATCTCCCCAAAGATCTTTTGCTTTTTTTTCATACTCTTTAAATTTTGAATCGTTTAACGCTTGAGTTCCCATAATTTATCTCTCCTTTATTTTATTCACATATTAACAAATCTTAACTTCTTAATGGTTTAACAGTGATAGTGTATATATAAGTTTTTATATAAAATCATGTTACAAATTTGATTTTTATGTGCATAATAACTATATCTATAAACTAATATTTAGTCAAATAATATACTTTTAAGATACGTAACATAATTAATGTGTATCACAAGGTCTATATAGTGTTATAATAATACTATAAATATTTAAGTATTAATAATTTTAAAGGAGTGTTATTATGGTTCATTTGGTATATTGTGATAACAAAGAAAATGTATTAGAAAATATTATAAGTAATAATAAAAATATGGTTATTAGAGCTGCAACTGGAAGAAAAATTCCTCACAGTAGAGTTTATGAAGGTGAAACTCTATATTTTATGAAAAAAGGATCAGGTGTAATAAATGCTAAGGCAACTGTAGTATCTGTTCAAAACTATACAAAATTAAGTGATGATGAAATTATTGAAGTACTAAATGTAAATCAACCAAAACTAAAATTAACTGATACGGAAAAGAAAAGATGGGCTAAAAAATGTATTTGCTTAATTGAATTTGAAAATACATCAGTTATACCTGAGTTAATTTTCGACCATCAAAGTAATATGGATGATTGGTTAATTATTGAAAAAATAGAAGATATAGTTAAAGGTAGTAGTATTCCATATAATTACGACAAATCTAAATTTTAATACTTTTGTTAAAAACAACTTCAATATGAAGTTGTTTTTTTATAATTTTATTATGTATATGACATGTTATAATAAATACATGTAAGTGAGGTAGTATTATGAATACTAAAGTATATAGTTTTGATGCTGTTATTAAAAAGGTTGAAGATATAGATGGAGCATATATTGAATTTCCTTACGACTGTAAAACTGAATTTAATAAAGGAAGAGTTAAAGTAATAGCAACCTTCGATAATTACATATATCATGGTAGTCTTGTTAAAATGGGAACTAATTGTCATATTATAGGTATTAGAAAAGATATAAGAAGTAAAATAAATAAACAACCTGGTGATACTATTAGTGTTACTATAAAAGAAGTCATCTTATAAAGGTGACTTCTTTCATTTTAGACTTTTTTAAAACTTATTTAATATTGATAGTAAAAGCATAATGCTTTACAAGAAAAAATATATACTATAATATAAAACTAAAGAAAGATATAAAACTAATATTAATTGTAAACAGATGATAACACTTTATTTAATAACATGATTACTTTTCTATGAAATCATATTATTAAATTTGCTTAATTACCTATATTGAATAATACAAAAGCTTTAAATAAATAATTGTTAGTACACATATGAAATTCTAATTATAACGAAATAGAGGTGAACTATATAGTAAAGAGAATATATATTATTTAGTATGATATTGTATTTTTAGAACATATTAAGAATATGTCAACACAAGACAAAGTTTTTAAAAATATAAGTTTCAGATAAAACGTAATTTACAAGACAAAAAAAATTAGAAAACATTAAACGGAGGATAAATAATATGTCAAACTATAAAAAAGTTAGTTTAAAAGACGAAAGAAGAGTTGTGTTACATGATTTACTTCAGCTAACAGGTGCTGAAATAAGTTTAAACCACTTGCCAGCTAATACAAATATACCATTTGTACACGCTCATAAAGAAAATGAAGAAATTTATGGGATTACAGAAGGAAATGGTTATATTAAAATAGATGGTGTTGAAATACCTTTAACAAAAGGAGATTGGTTAAGAGTAGACAAGGATGCAGAAAGACAAATATTTGCATTAGATCAAGATTTGTTATATATTTGTATTCAGGTAAAAGAAAATTCATTAAATCAATTTTCTAAAACAGATGGAATAATTATCTAAACTTTAAATGCTAACTTTTGTTAGCATTTTTATTGATATGATAATAAAATATATATATGTATTTAATTTTTAAAAGGAGAATATTAGAGTATTATGAGAAAAGTGGTATTATATATAGCTGTTAGTCTAGATGGCTTTATAGCAGATAAAAATGAAGGTGTTTCATGGATTGCTGGTGATAACTCAGATCCTTCTAATCAAGGAAGTTATAATGATTTTTCAAATACTATAGATACAGTAATTTTAGGGTATAAAACTTATAACCAAATAATCACAGAACTATCAGTAGACAAATGGATATATGACGATAAAAAAACATATGTACTTACATCAAAAAATATAACTGATAAACATAATATTTATTTTAAAAATAATTTAATAAAACTTATAAATGATTTAAAACAAGATAATGGAAAAAATGTTTGGATTTGTGGTGGAGCAAGTATTGTTAATCAATTACGTGATTATAATTTAATTGATCAGTATATAATAACAGTAGTACCAACAATACTAGGTGAAGGAATTAAATTGTTTGAAAATAAAAACTATTCTCTTAATTTAAAACTTGTTTCAACTAAATCATATAATGGTTTTGTTGATCTAGTTTATGATGTATGTAAATAAGTATAAAACCACTTAATAATGATTATGCTAATCATTGTATTAAGTGGTTTTTTCATTTATAATTAATTATCAATATACATTAGATAAAAAAGGAGTAAAATATGAAATTTTTACATATCGCAGATGTACACTTAGGAAGTAAAATGAGTTCTACATTTACAAAAGACATACTAGATGAAAGAAAAAAAGATATTAGAAAGTCATTTGTTAATGCTATTAAATATGCTATAGATAATGGTATTGAAAACATTATTTTAGCTGGTGATATATTTGATCATGATAAACCTTTAAAAAAGGATAAAGAATTCTTTTTTGAACAAATCACTAATAATGAATCTATTAATTTTTTCTATTTAAAAGGTAATCATGATAAAGTAGATATCTTTGAAACTAAATCCCCTAATCTTTATACATTTAATAATGAATGGACTACATATGAATTATCTGATGGTGTTACTGTTTCAGGAATAGAAGTAAATGAAAATAATGCCACCTCTTTTTATGATACATTATCTTTAAATAAAGATAATACTAATATAGTTATATTACATGGAGAATTAGCTGATTCATCATCAGTAGATAAACTACATAAAAAGAAATTAAAAGATAAACACATTAACTATCTTGCTCTTGGTCATATTCATAAATATGAAATAGATACATTAGATGATAATGGTATATATGCATACTCAGGTTGTCTTGAACCTAGAGGATTTGATGAAATAGGACCTAAAGGATTTATAGAATTTGATACAGCTAAATTAAACATAAAAGATATTAAATTTAGACCATACTCTATTAGAGTTATTAATGAATTAGATATAAACATTAATAACTCTAATAAAGAAGAAGCACTTAGTATTATAGATAAACAAATATCTAATTATCTAGACTCAAAAAAAGATATTATGAGACTAGTACTTAAAGGAAACATAGATTTTAACTATGGTTATTTTACAGACGATCTTGAAATGAAGTATTCTTCATACTTTTACAATTTCTCAATTAAAAATGCTACTAGAAGAAAAATAGATACTTCACTAGATGAAGGAGCACATAATCTTCAAGGTGAATTTATAAGTATAGTTAAAAACAATGATTCAATAACTTTAGAAGAAAAGGAGAGAATTATAAACTTAGGACTAACACTAATTTACGATTCAGAATATGAACTATGAGATTAATTAAATGCTATTTTTATAATTTTGGAATCTATTCTAATACAGAAGTTAATCTAGATAATAATATAACTGATATATTCTACGATAACGGTAAAGGTAAAACAACATTCTCTGATTTTATTAAAGCTATGTTTTATGGTCTTGAAACTACAAAAAAAGGATCAGTTACTGAACGTTCTAGATACTTTCCTTTTAATGGAGGAAAATTTGGAGGTTCTTTAGAATTTGAATTTAATAAATCTATATATAGAATCGAAAGAACATTCGATAAAAAATCTAAAACATCAGATACCCTAACAGTATTTAAAGATAATATTAAAATAGATTTAGCTGATCCATTAGGTATATACTTTTTAAAAGTTGATGAAGAAACCTTTAACAAGGTTTTATTCATCAACTCTAATGAGATATCATCTTTTAAAACAAATGCTATTCAATCAAGTATAAATGGCTATATATCAGATGATACAACCAATCCAGTTGTAGATATACTTACCAAACTAGAAAAGAAAATGAAATCATTAGATTCAGCTAGTAAACAAGCAATAATCCCTAATCTTAAAAAAGATATAAGAGAACTAGATATAGAGATAAATAACCTTAGATCTAGTACTAGAATGATAGATGATGTATATAAAGAAAACATAGAAATACTTAAAGAACTAACTAATTTAGAACAACTAAGAGATAACTACTTAAAACATAAAGAAAAACTAAATACTAAAAATAGATATCTTGAATTGAAAAAAGAACTAGAAGATCTTAAATTAAGATTAGATGAATATAAATCTATATATAAAAACAATATTCCTTTTTCTATTAATGATTTAAAAGAATTAGAATCTTTAGATAGAAAAATAGTAGAATATAATACTATTATCAATTCATTAAATACTATTGATAATAGTATTGAAAATGATATATTTATATATTCTAATAACGAAGATCGTATTAAAATGATTAAAACATCTACGGATAAATTTAATAGATGTAAAGAAGAGATATCTAATATATCTTTTAATCCTATATTTAAATCTAAAGATAAAAAAGAATTATTAGATAAAGTAAATACTTTATACCAACAATCCTCTTTTATAGAAGATACACCAGTAGCTAATAAAAAAATTAATCCTATAAAATTAATACTTATGTGTATATTAATAATACCTATAATTATTTATTTATTAAAAAGTAAAACTAATAAAGAAAGTAATACAAAACAAGATAATAATGAATTAGTAAATATGTTAACTTCATATGGATTTAATTCAAGTAATATACATGTTAACTATAGTGATTTTACTAAATCTATTAATGAAGAAATTACTAAGCATGAAAAACTAACTAAACTAGATTTAGACCTTACTAATATTAAAGAAGAACTAGATATTAGATTTTCTGAATTTAAAATAGACAATATATCTAACTATACTGAAAAGTTAGATCATCTTAATAAAGAGTTTTATAAATACAATGCAACTTTAGAAACAAAAATTAAAGATAAAGAAAAAATAGATAATGCTAAAAACAATTTAAAACTTGTTGAAGAAAATCTACTTACTATACTAACAAACTATGGAATAAGCTTAAAAGATTATAATGCTAATAAAATAGATTTCTATAAAATTAATATAAGTCAGATAAATATGCTTATAGATACTTTAGATCAGAAAGAAAAAATACTTACTAATTATTTTGAGAAAAACAAAATAGATTTTGAACTAAAAGATATATATGAAGGTGAAGATCTTGATAGTATTAATGAAAAATTAAATACTTATATATCTTATAAAAATGATTCTAATAGAAAGATAAAAGAATTAGAAGAAAAACAAGAATCATTAGAAGAAAAACTTGTAGAAATAAAAGAAAAAGAAGAATACTTAAAAACTTTAACTTATGATTATAAAATACTTACTCTTACTAATACTTTTTTAAAGCAAGCAGACGAAGAAGTATCTAATAAATATATTAAACCAGTTATAGAAAAATTTGAAAAATACAAAGCTATAATTAAAGCTAACTTAGATGTAGAAGTATCTATAGATAGAGACTTTAATATATTTATAAGAAAAGATGGAGAAACTAAACCATTTTATCATTTATCTCAAGGAGAACTAAGTATTTGTGCCTTTTGTGTAAGACTAGCACTAATAGATACTTTATCAGAAACTAAAGCTTTTATAATTCTAGATGATCCTTTTATAGCTTTAGATAAACAAAATATAACAAACACATTATCACTTGTTAAAAAGTTGTCTAGTGAAATACAAATTATATATTTGACGTGTCATGATTCAAGGATAATAAATAAATAAAACAAAAAACTTATGAATTTTTATTCGTAAGTTTTTTTGTTTGCATATAAATCAAGTTTTATTATTTGTT
>JBOFSX010000137.1:0-13127 GCA_051651765.1 Anaeroplasmataceae bacterium
AAGTGATTTGTAACCATCAATTGAAATAGCTGAATAGTGAACGAAGATATCTTGTCCATCCTCATTTTGAATAAATCCGAATCCTTTTTCTGAATCAAACCATTTTACTGTACCAGTCATTTATAAATCCTCCTTTTTAATTTTCTATATAAAATGTAGGGGAATTTATAAATTTCTCTACGTATTTATATTACATTATTATTTTATCATATATAAATATATATTCAACTACAATTTGAATATATTTTAATATTGAGCGAAATAGAGAGTTTTTTTACATATTTAATACACAAACAGTTAAAATATTTGTTATAAATTTAAAATATTTTATTTTTATTGCAATTAGAACACATTTTTTTACATTTAGGTAAAATTTCATTAAATTCTTTTGATAAAATCATATGAAGACACTTTTTAGTTCTTACGAATTTGTACACATCCTTAAATAAAGAAAGATTATAAGTGAATAACTTACTACTACTTTTATTAATAAAGTACATATTTGTTTTAATATCTTTTTTATTATATAAAATTATAGCTTCTCCATACTTTCTATCTCTTGAACATCTTCCAATCATTTGAGCTAAATCATTTAAAGTTTGAGGTAGATCATAATTTATTACATATCTAATGTTAGGTTTATTTATTCCCATACCAAAACTTATTGTACATACTATTAGTTTTATATTATCACTTATGAATTTTTCTTGATTAATTTTTCTGGTTGATACATCTAAATTTCCATGATAGTACGTAACATTAAAACCATTCTTAGAAAAATGATTATACAACATCATGACATCTTTAATTGTATTACAATATATAATGCCAGAATCATTCGTTCGTTTCTTAATATAATTATATATGTAATCTATTTTATTAGTATTTTTTACAACACTATAATATAATTCTTTTCTATCAAACTCGCCTATAAATGTATTAGAATTTCTAAGGTTTAAAATGGTTTTTATTTCTAAAATGGTTTTCGTGTTAGCTGTAGCTGTAAACGCTAGGACAACTGGTCTAACACTAAAGTAATCAACAAATCTACTTATTAGTTTAAATGAGGGCCTAAATTCTTTGTGCCAGTTTATTGTATGAGCTTCATCTATAACTACCTGAGATACTTCTACTTGTTTTGAAATTATTGTATACAAATCATAAGTCAAGCTTTCAGGTGATAAATATATTATTTTAAATCTTCTTAAATCAGAAAAAATTTCTAATCTCTCTTGTTTTGTAATTGAGGAGTTTATATGACATGCCGAAATCTTTATTTTTCTTAATTCTTCCACTTGATTTATCATTAATGATATTAAAGGGGTAACTACAATAGTTACCCCTTTAAATATAAGTGCAGGTATTTGAAAACAAACACTTTTTCCAGCTCCTGTTTTAAGTATAGCAAGCGTATCTTTTTTACTAATAATTGAATCTATTATTTTATCTTGTGAATCTCTAAATTCACTATATCCATAAATTTCTTTTAACAATTTATATTTCATAAAATCACCTACTTAATAAATAGATGAATAATAGTAACTTTACTTATTTTTATTTATAAATGAATTAAATAAATTTTTAAATTTATTATATTTATTTGTAAATATTGGTGCTAAAATTTGTTCGAAATCCGTTTTAGCTTCTGTTATATCAACTTCGCTAAACAATAACATGATTTTTAAAATATTATTAAATAGTAATTCAAAATAATTTTCATCTGTATAAGAGTCTATACTTGCTAAAAATAAGATAAATACGTCTAAATCTTTTTTATAAAAATCACATAAATTACTAATGAACTTATGTTCATCTAAACCACATTCATCGTCAACAAGTAATTGATCCCAAGTGTAGTGTTGTGAAGTCTTTTTAGAAAAATCTTCTAATATATCTTTTTCAACAATTAATAAATCTATAAAACTTAATTCGAACTTAGTTAAAATATTATTATTAGAAGCTAACTTAAGTAATATTATCTGTAGTAGAATATCAAAACATTCTAGTGTATCTTCACTTGATTCATAATCTTTTCTACTACCCTTTTCTAAAAACATTTCTTTGATTAGTTTTTGACAATCAAAATATATCATAGAACTTTTAGTAAGATTTTCTTGTGTTTTTTTCATAACTTATCTCCTGTACAATTTAGTCTTTTTTTTCTAATAATGGTCTTTTAAAAAGACATTCAGCACCACCATAACCAGTAAAGTTGATTTTAACTAGTTCCCAACCTAATAAACCTAATTCGTTTAATTCATCAACTTTTACAATTTTTGTTATAGATTTAGCCGTATTAGCTGGAACAACATGAATTTTATATTCCCATTTAGTCATAAATTTCTCCTTTAATAATATTATATTTGATAATTTTAATTAAAATTATTGTAGTAATCATAATAAGAGGAACTAATAATATAATTAGATAATATCCAATATTATTTTTATATCCAAACGTAACAATAGCAAATATCTGAAAACAAAATACTGAAAGTGTTATAAATATATATAATAAAATTGGAATAATTCTTGTTTTAACATTTTTAAATAAATACATTAATTTTTTGCTTTGAAGTAATATTGTTAAAATAAAAAACATGCTCGTAGGAAAAAGCAAAATTTCTCCTAATATATTTGATGTTGTAATTTGAATAACTTTAGATGATATTGTTAAGATAATAGCTACAATAAGAAAGATTATACTAATCGTTTTAACTTTAAGCATATTATTTTTTTAATTCTAAAACTGTGACACTTTCTACATGTGATGTATTAGGAAACATATCAACTGGTGTAATTGATTTAATAACATAATCTTCTTCTAATCTTGATAAATCTTTTGCAAGTGTAGATGGATTACAAGAAACATATATAAGTTTTTTTACTTTAACTTTTAATAATGAATCAATAATTACATGACCTAGTCCTGTTCTTGGTGGATCAAATACTATAATATCTACTTCATTTTCACTTAGTAATGTAGGTAATTCTTCACTAACATCAGCATTTATAAATTCAACATTTTGTACTTTATTTATCATAGCATTATTATTAGCATTTATAATTGCTTTATCATTAATTTCAACACCAATAATTTTTTTCGCAAATTTAGATAAATATAAAGAGATCGTTCCTACTCCACAAAACAAGTCTAAAACAGTTTCTTTCATAGATAATTTGCATGCTTTTCTTATTACTTCATATAAAACTTCAGTTTGAAGTGTGTTTAATTGGAAAAATGAATTAGGTAATAATTGAAATTTATAATTACCTATTTTTTCTTCGATATAATCTTTTCCTTCTAGTAGCTTGATAGTTTCACCAAATATATAACCATCTTTTAAAGAGTTGTTAAAACTTTCATATACACTAACAACATTTTTTATTGCTAGAATATCTTTAGCAGCACTAAAAATCTTAGGAGTTAGTTCATGAGTAACTAGAGTTACTTGTACTTGGTTTGTATGTAAGGCAGCTCTTGTTACTAAGTACTTTATTTCGCCTCTTTTAAAGCTATCCTTGTAAGGAATTATGTTGTGATTATCTAATATTTGTAAAACTTGCTTGTTTACATCATTTACTAAATCAGATTGTACTAAACATTTATCTATATATACAATTCTATCGCTATTCATGTTGTATAGACCAACAGTAGCTTTATCATTATGTTTTCTAACGGGTAAGCTAGATTTATTTCTATAAGCAAAAGGACAAGTCATTCCTATTGTTTGCTTGATTTCAAAAGTTCTAACATTAATATCAGTATATCTTTGAATAGATTCAATTAACATATCTCTTTTTAATTTTAATGTAAAGTTATAATCAATATGAGATGTTTGACAACCCCCACAAGTATTATAAAACTCACATTCAGGTTCTACTCTAAATTCTGATTTTTCAACAATTTCTAATAGTTTTGCTTTAGCCATTTTTTCACTAACAGAAATTATTTCTGCTTTAATTTTTTCTTTTACAATTGCATTATCTACAAAGACTGCTAATTTATTGTGAAAACCAATTCCTTCACCATTAATACCTAGTCTTTTAATTTCTAAATCTATTATTTCTCCAACTTCTAATTGCATTTAACCAACTCCTATTTATTAAAGTATAACATAATTATTATAAAAAACAAAAAACTACTTTAATATAAAGTAGTTTCTGTTAATTATTAAAATGCTACTGAGAATGTACCGAATATTGCTAATAAAACAAATACCCAGAATAATACAACCCAAACAGTTTTAGCTGGTAATTTTGCTTTTGTTAAAAACATCCAACCTGAAAGAGTTACTGATACTATTAAAAATAATGAAGCAATTGATGAGAATATACCTAAGTCAACTGACGCTCCTACTAAATTCATGATCCCAGAAATCAAGAATATTGTTCCTGAAATGATAATTGAGAAGAAAGATAAGAATCCTGCTACTTTAAACCAGTCTGTATTTCCGCTTGAACTTTGTTTTTTTGCCATATTAAAAAATCTCCTGTAATTTATACTATTATATTTTTGCTACTCTTACTGTATCTCTTGCTATAACTACTTCTTCATTAGTAGGTACAACAAATAATTTAACTTTTGAGTTTTTAGAAGAAATTTCTCTTTCTTCTCCTCTAACGTTATTTTTTTCTTTATCAATCTCTACACCTAATACCGATAATCTTTCAGCAATAAGTTGTCTTAAATAAATTACATTTTCACCCATACCAGCTGTAAATGCAATTGCATCAAGTCCACCCATAGAAATGTAGTAAGATCCGATATAGTCACAAATTCTTTTTGCTTGAATATCAAAAGCTAATTTACATCTATCATTATTAGCATCCATTCCTGCTAATACATCTCTAGCATCACTTGAAATACCACTAACTCCAAGGTATCCAGATTTTTTATTTAATATATTTAAGATTTGTTCTGTATTAAGTCCTTCTTTTGTTTTAAGTAAGTCAAAAATTGTAGGATCGATGTTTCCTGATCTTGTTCCCATTGGAATTCCTTCTAATGGAGTTAATCCCATAGACGTATCAACACATTTACCATTTTTAACAGCTGATATAGATGCACCATTTCCTAAATGACAAACTATAATTTTTAGATCTTTAACATCTTTTTTCATAATGTCAGCAGTTTTGTATGATACATATTGGTGACTTGTACCATGGAAACCATATTTTCTTACACCATAGTTTTTATACCATTCATATGGTAAAGCATATAAATATGCATCAGGTGACATTGTTTGATGAAATACTGTGTCAAATACTGCTACTTGTTTTACATTTGGAAGTACAGCTTCAAATGCATTAATCCCTACTATATGTGCTGGATTATGCAAAGGAGCTAAGTCGCTTAAATCTTCTATTTTTTTGATAACTTCTTTAGTTATTAAAGTCGAATCTTTAAATTCTTCTCCACCTTGTACAACTCTATGACCGATTGCTGCAATTTCATTTAGACTTTCAAGAATATTTTTTTCTATTAAAGTTTTTAATAGTAATTCAACTCCAACTTTATGATTTTCTAAAACTGGTGTTGATTCATCTTTTTTACCGTCATACTTAATTGTAAAAATACCTTCTTCAAGTCCTATTCTTTCCATAATACCTGAAGCTATTACAGCTTCACTTGGCATTTCTAATAATTGAAACTTAATTGAAGAACTACCTGCGTTTATTGCCATTACTTTCATATTACTACCTCACCTTTATAAATTTAAATTTTTGTTTAGCCAATTTTCAATTTCAGATAGTGTTTTATTAAATTCCTTAACATTTTCTAATGTTGGTAATTTAAGCATTAAACACTTTTTGATTTTTAAGACTGATTTTTTTAAAACAATTATGCTTTTAGCCTTGCCTAGAAAAAAACCTTCTGGCAATTCTATAATAGCTACGATTGATGTATCTTTTAATAATTCTTTTTTAAAATTTTGATTTACATCATAATCAAAAAAGTCATTAGGTATTAATCCTAACATATATCCTGAATCTTTTACACTTTCTTTTTGAAATAAAAGAAAATCGTATAGAAAATAATTTTCATCTTTAGAGTATGATACAGTTGGACAATCAAATACAAGAAAATCCATATTATTATTCATTTTCTTATTCATTACATCTTGCATATATAATTCAATGTGTGTATCTTGAAGTCTTGAACTTAACATTGCAAGTTTAATGTTATCGATATTGTTATCGATACCAAATAAATCAATTTGTCTATCTAAGTGATTATAAATAGAAAATATTAAATTTCCTGTTCCAACAAAAGGATCTAGAATAGATATTTTGGATTTTAAATTATCTAGTCTACTTATAAAGTATGCGAAAATATATCCAATAGTATCAGGTGTAATAGTTGCTAACAAATTCATTTCTTTAAAAGCTTTAAGAAAAATGCCTTGTAAAGCTTTTCGTACTTCTTCAACAGAAAAATCAACACCTTCAATTTTACTATATATTTTATTTAGTTTATTAATATGTTCGTTACTAATATCTTGTAATACTTTACCTTCTAATATGTTATTTATCGTGTATTCCAACAATACAAAGTATTTATCTTTAAGAGCTTCATACAAAACACATATCGACTCATCAATGCAATCATAGAATAGTTCAAGATTATCTTGTTTCATTGCTTCACCTTCAGAATTTTTAGATTAATTTTTAGTTAAAATAAAAAGAATGCCTAAGCATCCTTTTCACTTTTAAGTTCATCTTTGCGAACTACTCTAACAGTTTCTCTTACTGATAATAATTTTTTTAATCTAGTTTTTCTAGCAATTCTAATAATTACAGATAATATCCAACTTACTAACATTACCCCAATAATAATTATGTAATGATTAATCGATCCTAAATCAGCGATGAAATCTAAACGACAAATTTCAAGCGTTTTAATTATAGGTTGATACATGTGTTGAATCCACATAATTGATTCATTATATTGTGCTGGTATTATACTAGCAGCCCATGAGTATTCAGCTCTTAAATAAGAAACAAACAATAACGTCGTGCATAAACCGAAAAACGTAATAAAACCATTCAAAATATTATATCTTCTAGCTGCTAAAACTGTTAATAAAATTACAACTAAAAATATTACTATTTGTGCAATTTCCATAAGTACTCTCCTTTTTATTAATAGTACATAACCTAATAATAGTTATATATCAATTATTTTAACTCATAGCAAACAAAATATCAACACTAAATAAGGAAATAAATACGATTTAAAAGTTATTTTTAGCTAAAAACCCACTTTAAGCTATATATGTTATATATTTAATGATTAAAATAGCTACCTAAATAGTATATATTTCTAATAAATCAGCTAAATGTATTGTTATTTTTTCGAGTTTTAAGGTTTTAAGTGTAGTATCTATGGACTTAAATGTGTCATTTAATTCAAAAATGCTTCGATTTTTATAATATTTAATAAATATTAGATCTCCAACTTTTAAGTTATTTAAACATAGATTAATTGAATATTCTTGGTCTTCACTAAGTTGTGGTTTATCTACATAAACTATCTCGTGTTCTTTTATTTTTTCTTTAAAACCTTCTAAAGGATCAAAAGGCATAAACTGTTTTCCTTTTTTACTCTCCATTATGACCACCTACATATTTATTTCTTTCTATTAAAGTAGCGTCTTCTGTTTTACTTAAAGCTCTAAATATAGATGAACTTCCATGTTTCATTTTAATATCACCCATTGTTTTTAATAAGTTTTTTTCTTTAAGTAATCTAGTTGTATCGGTGAATAAATCATATTCTTCAAATCCTTTGAAATTAATATTGTAAAAAACTATATTAATCTTTCTAATTGGCAGCGTTAAAATGTTTTTATTATATGAGTCTAATAGTAGTTCTATTATATACTCATAAGAATTAGTAAACTTACTTAAATTAAATCTTGTTGTAAATGGTGTTGCATCATATTTATTAGAATAAAGGATAGAAAAACCTATACCTTTAACTGTTAAGTTTTTATAAGCTAAACTTACACATTCCGCTTCTACCATTTCTTTTAAAATAGTTTCACATTGATCTTTAGTATAATCCCTATGAAATGTTTGACCTTTAGAAAGACTTTTAACTTTGGGAACGTATTCTTTAATATCAGACATCTTAGTTTCTTCATTACCGTATGCATGATCAATTAAATTTTTAGCATTAATACCAAACGCTTTATATAGCACATCATGTCTACAATTAGCTATCCCTTTCATATCATAAATACCTAAATCTGCTAATCTTTTTTGAGTTCCAGGACCTATTTGCCAAAAGTCAGTAAGAGGTTTATGCTCATGCATTTTTTCTATGAATAGATTATTGTCTAGGTAAGCTATATTTGTTGGACTATGTTTGGCTAAAATATCCATTGCTATTTTGGCTAAATATAAGTTAGTACCAACACCACAAGTTGCGGTTAATTTAAAAGAATTATATATTTCATCTATAACCATTTTTCCCATTTCTATAGATGTTTTATTATATAGTTTTAAGTAAGATGTAACATCAATAAAAACTTCATCTATTGAATAGACATAAATATCATCTTTAGAAAAAAAACTTAAGTACAATTTATATATATTAGCTGAATATTCTATATATTTTTTCATTCTAGGAATAACACACATGTACTTAACTTTTTTATCTATTTCATAAAGTCTACATCTACTTTTAACTCCTTGTCGTTTTAAATAAGGAGTTATAGCTAAAGTAACAGTTCCATTACCTCTTCTATTATCAGCAACTACTAATGGAGTTGTAAAAGGATCTAGACCTCTTTCTACGCACTCTACAGATGCATAAAAACTTTTTAAATCAATACAAATTATATCCATCTGCGAGTCCTTTCTACACTTTATGTGTAATGTCTAATTTATCAATAATATTTAAATCTAATTTATATGCTATTTCTTTAACTGATTTTAAATCATTATCGTTAAGATATTTTGGATTATGTGCATCTCTATTTATAATTACTCTTAAATCATATTTTTTAACTTGTTTCCAAACATCTATTCTTGGGTACATATAAACATTTTGACCATTAGAATACATAATGCCTTTTTCTATACCATTAGCATTCAATTCTAATATAGTATTGTTTTTTTTACAAACTTCTAAAAATTTTATAAGGTATTTTTCGTATGTACTATTATAATGATTACCTATAAGATTCATATCAATATGATTGATAAATTTAAATAAACCAGATTCAGATGCTTGAGATAATAAAGAATAGTATGTTTCTAAGCCTTCTTCATCATTATTGTTATAACAGGCATATTTTCTTTGACTATATTCATTAGGCATATAATTAATATAGTGAACAGATGCGGTTAAATAATCTACATGATTTAATAATTCTTTATAGTAATTTATCATATTTGGGAAAAAATCCATTTCTAATCCAAGAAATAACTCGATTTTATCTTTGTATTTTTCCTTACATCTTTTAAACTCATTCAAATAAGAACTAAAATCCTCTTTATCCATATTATTTAGTTCGTATCCTTCTAAATAACCATGGTCACTAAAACCTAATACTTCTATTTTTTGTTTAATCGCTTCTATAACATAGTCTTCTATATCAGCAACAGCATGTCCACATCTGAATGTATGTGTATGATAATTAGTAAACATAATTTCACTTCCTTAATATACTAAAATTATACATTAATATTAAAATTTAAAAAAGGTATGTTATAATAATAAAGTTATTAGGAGGACAGAAAATGAATTTTAACGTTATTTTAATTGTTGTATATCTTGTTTATGTAGTGTTGATATCTATGTATACATTACTTAAATTTAAAAAAGATAAGCAATTGGCTAAACAAGGTGGACCTAAAAGAATTAAAGAAAAAACACTGTTAAGTTTGACTGCTTTAGGTGGTGGAATTGGAGCGTTCTTTGCAAGAACTATGTTTAGACACAAAACAGACAAAAAATATTTTTCGTTTGTTATATATATTTCTGTACTAATTCAGGTACTTGTTTTAGTGACATTAGTATTATTGGCTGTACTTTAGGAGGATCGAAATGGAAAAAACTGCATTAGAAAAATCACATTCGAAATCATCTAACTTAAAATTAACACTAATTTGTGCTACAACAAGTGTTTTAGTAGGATGTATGTGGATAGTAATAGCTTTATACCAAAAACTTACCCCAGGAGTTTTTTATGGTTGTTTAGCAGCTGTAGGAGTTTTATTATTAGGATTTTTATTTTTAATTAATAGATTCAAAAGATAAATCAGATTAAAAAGAAAAAGGGAGAACATTCGTTCTCCCTTTTTTTAATTTCTTCTTGATCTAGACATTAATATAGCTGCTAATCTTAAAGCTTCTATATATATGTATATTAAAGTAATTATTAATCCAAATGATGCAGTCCATTCTGCTTCTTTAGGATATCCACTTTTTACTATACTTTCACATTGAAAGAAATTCAAAAATAACATCAAAGCTCCATAAAGTAAAAAAGCAGCTGATAATCCTATAGATAACCATATATTATCAGTAATAAAATTAATTAATGAATCATTAAATAATGAAACTAACATAATACCTAATGATATGAACATTGCTGACATACCAATAATCATTGTAAATTTAGCAAATTTTTGCATATCTCTAACAATTCTAAGAGAATATATAATTAATACTGAAAAGAAAATAGAAAACGTAATAATTACTGCCGCTATCGCAACGCCAGGAATAATAGTTTCAAAAAACAATGTAAAACTACCTACCAATATACCTTGTAACAGTGAATAAATAATAGAACAAATTCTACTTTTAGCTGGGTTAGACATACCCATTATAACTACAAATATTCCAACAATTGATGAAGTTAACATTAATGCTGTAAAAACCCATGTATTTTCTATTTTAAATAATAAGGCCATTGACCCTATTGCTGACGTACACGTAAGTAAAATAAGAATTAATGTCTTAATAGCAATGCCACCATAAGTAGCTGTATTTTCAGTTGTACCTGAAAAATTTTTCTCTACCGATGTAAACATCGGATTAGTTGATCTCATTTAAATCACATCCTTTTATCGATTATATCAACGTTTAAAATCATAGTCAATTAATGAATTTTAAAATTATGCAAATAACCCTTCATTCATATTAACCGCTTCATGTTCTTCTAGTTCACTGAAAAAACCATTCATTTCTAACAATAAAAATACTGTTTTGTTAATTCCTGTTCTTTTCTTAAAATCTTCAACAGAAGTGAAAGATTTAATATTTCTCTGTTCAATTATAGAAATAGCTACTTTATCACCTAATCCAGGAAGAGCAATAAATGGAATTCTTAATCCATTGTCTTCCATTTGATAATTAAATGAATCAGACTTATTTAAATCTACTGGTAAAAATTTAAATCCTCTACAAACCATTTCAAGCGCAATTTGAAGTGATGTTATTGTGTCTTCTGCTTTTTTACTCGTTTCTGATTCTTTTGTTTTAGCAGCTGATTTTTGCTTTGCAATTTCCTCTTTAATATCTTTTATAGAATTTGTAATCATAGCACTATAGTCTACCGCAGAAACTCTTTTTGAAAAAAATGCACTATAGAACAATAATGGCGAATAAACTTTAAACCAAGCAATCCTTAGTGCCATAAGTACATATGCTGTAGCATGCGCTTTAGGAAACATATACTTAATTTGTTCACAAGACCAAATATACCATTCAGGAACATTATGTGCAATCATATTCTCTTTATATGTTTGCCATTTAGCATTATCTTTATGAACTCTACCTTTACGAACGAATTCCATAATCTCAAAAGCTTTAATTGGTTCTAGTCCTTGATACATTAAATAAACCATAATATCATCACGACAACCTATAACATCTGAAAAAGAAACCTTTTCAAATTTAGCTTCACCTAAAACTAAACTTTTAGCATTATTAATCCATACATCTGTACCATGTGATAATCCTGATATTTTTACAAGCTCAGCAAATGTTTTAGGAAGAGTTTCTGTAAGCATTTGTCTTACAAAGTTTGTACCTAATTCAGGTATACCAAAAGATGATACCTTAGAATTAATATCTTCTTCTTTTACATTAATTACATCTGTAGAAGAACATAACTTATAAACATTTTCATCATCTACTGGAATATCAATAGCATTATCAAAAGGAAAGTCTTTTGGATTCTTTTTAACATAATCCATAAGATATTTAATCATAGTTGGATCATCATGACCCAATATATCTAGTTTCAATAAATTATTTTCAAATGAATGATAGTCAAAATGAGTTGTTCTCCATTCGCCTATATTATCGGCAGGGTATTGTATTGGGGTTATATCATATATCTCCATATTCTTTGGTAAAATAATAATACCGCCTGGATGTTGTCCGGTAGACTTTCTAGAACCAAGTATATTTTTACTAATTCTTTCTATTTCTACTCTTCTTAAGTTCATATTATTTTCTTCAGAATATTTTTTAACCATCGCAAAAGCATTGTTTTCAGCAACTGTTGTAATAGTTCCACCTCTAAATGCATAATCGGTCCCCATTAAATCTCTAACAAATTCATGTGCTTTTGGTTGAAATTCTCCTGAAAAATTAAGATCAATATCTGGTACTTTATCACCATCAAAACCTAAGAATGTTTCAAATGGAATATCATGTCCATCTCTCCATAACTTAGATTGACATTTAGGACAAGTCATTGTAGGTAAGTCATATCCACTTTCTACTTGAGATAAAACTGTTTGTAATTCTTTTTCTTCGTTAGAATTAATATTTCCTTTTTCTTCTTCACTAAATTTGAAAGCTGTAAAATAACATTTCTTACAAACATAATGTGGAGGTAATGGATTTATTTCTGTTATTTTCATAAGCGTTGCTACAAGCGAAGATCCTACAGATCCTCTAGAACCTACTAAATAATCATTTTCCAAAGATTTTTTTACAAGTAAATGTGACATATAATACGTAGAATAGTACCCACTTTTAATTATAGAATTTAATTCTCTTTCTACTCTTTTTAATACATAAGGATGAGGGTTATCTCCGTACATCTCTAATAAAGATTGATTAACAATCTTTTTAGTTTCATCAATCATTGAATCAACCT
>JBOFSX010000138.1:0-15370 GCA_051651765.1 Anaeroplasmataceae bacterium
GGTTTAAGAAATAATTTTCAAGGTGAATGTAGTGAAGTAGGTATGTACTTAGCTATGTCTAGACAAGCAGATAGAGAAGGATACCCAGAAATAGCTGTAGCTTTAGAAAAAATTGCTTTTGAAGAAGCTGAACATGCTGCTAGATTTGCTGAATTATTAGGTGAATTAGTTGGTGAATCAACTAAAGAAAACATTGAAAAAATGTTAGCTGGTGAAAATGGTGCTTGTCATGGTAAAATGGGAATCGCTAAAAAAGCTAAAGAATTAAACTTAGATGCTATTCATGATACAGTTCATGAAATGGCTCGTGATGAAGCTCGTCATGGTAAAGCATTAATGGCTTTACTTGATAGATACTTTAAATAATCAACAAAGGTAGTCGCTATATGCGATTACCTTTTTTTATTTTCTGTAATATTGAAAAAAACTTAAAAATATATTATAATCATTATAAGAAGAGGTGCATTAATATGACGAAGCAAGACATAGTAGAAAAAGTAGCAACTGAATTAGAATTCACAAAAAAAGATGTTGAATTAGTAATTGATACATTTTTAAAAGAAATAACGAATTCATTATCTGATTTAGAAAAGGTTGTCCTATCTGGATTTGGTACATTTGAAATTAGAGAAAGACAAGAAAGAACCGGTAGAAACCCTAAAACTGGTGAAGAAATGCATATTTCAGCTAAAAAAACCCCAGGATTCAAACCAGGAAAATTATTAAAAGAAGCTATTAAATAAAAATAAGAATGATTCTTTTGAATCATTCTTATTTATTATAATAATGAGGAAAATACGTGGATAAAATTTATAACGATATAATAAATAAAGAAAATCAATCATTAGAACACTATATAAAATTAAATAATATCAATGTTATCCATAATGGTTACTCTTTATTACATTATGCAATCAAATATGATAATGTTGATGCTTTTTTACTATTAACTAATAATTACATCGATATCAATATAAAGGATAAATTAGGAAATACGCCTTTAATTTATTCAATAATATATAATAAATTAAATTTTTTTAAAGTTCTAATTAAATTAAAAGTAAATATTAATTTACCAAATGATGAAAATATAACTCCATTAATTTATGCTTTAGAAAACGATAGAGTAGATATGGTTAATATTCTTTTTGAAAATAATGTAGATATTAATAATACACAATATTATTCAAAACTATGTTTTTCAGTAATTAAATCCCATAATATGAATTTAGTAAAAAAGATAATTACAAAAGAACTCTTTCTTCATAACCTAAAAGATATCAATGGAAACTCATTATTACATGCTGCTTGTAAAATTAATGATTACAATATAGTACAATACCTTGTTTTAGATTTAAAACATATGACTAATATAAAAAACAATTATGATGAAACACCATTATTTATAGCTGTTAGATCAAGTAATAAGTCAATAATATCCTTTTTAATGGATAATGGTGCATTAATTGATATACTTAATATATTTTTTGAAAATGTTTATGATATAGCATCAAAAGATATATATGATTTTTTAGAATTTAAATTTAATAATGTCAATTATCAAAAATATATAAAAGATTTTAAATTTCATTCTTATGTAATTAAAAATGATTACTTAAAAGTAAAACAATATATATCTAAAAAAAATATAAAATTAATAGATTCATTTGGTTATCTAGCAAAAGATTATGCTAATTTACTAAATCATTATGATATATTAAGACTTATTGAAAAATACTAAGAGGTTTTCTATGAAAATTTTAATTGCAACTAAAAATGATAACAAAGTTAAAGAAATTAAACAAATATTTAATAACTCAAAAATTGAATTAATCTCTCTTAAAGAATTAAATGATTATGTTGAGATAGAAGAGACTGGAAATACTTTCAAAGAAAATGCAATTATTAAAGCTAAGTATATAGCAAACAAATATAATCTACCTACAATATCAGATGATTCAGGTTTGGAAGTCTTTTCTTTAAATAATGAACCAGGAATTTATTCTGCTAGATATTCATCACTACATGCTACAGATGAAGAAAATAATATGAAATTAATTGAAAATTTAAAAAATATTGCTGATAGAAAGTGTCGTTATGTCTGTGCGATTTGTTTATATTTTCCAACTAATGATTATGTTATTACCGAAGATTACTGTTATGGTGAAATTATAGATACTCCAATTGGAGAAAATGGATTTGGCTATGATAGATATTTTTACTTAAAAGATCTTAATAAAACTATGGCTCAATTAACATCAACAGAAAAAAATTTAATATCACATAGAGCTAAAGCTATTTATAAGTTATATGATAATATTAAAAATATGATTTAAAAAAAGGAGATATTTATGACTTTAGATGAATTGTTCAATTTGAAACATGAAGTTGAATCTATTAAATTAATAGATTTATTTATAAAAGAAAACAAAGATCAAACTACTAAAATCAAAGCTACAGTTCATAAATATCTACTTTTAAATTCATTGAATAAAACACAAGAAGCTTTGAAAAACTTACTACAATTAACATCTAAATTAGATGAACTAGATAAGGAAAGTTCAATAGCTATTTGTGATGGACTAATATCAATATTTATGAATATAGAATCATATGATAATGCATTAAAATATATTGATATAAAAAACAAATATTTATTAGAAAGTCAAAAACAAGAATATACATATGATTTAATTAAATTCTATTATTTAATAAAAAATTATGAAGATACAAAAAGAAATATAAATATATTTATTAATGAAAATATTGACGATGTTAGACAAACTGAAATATATGAAATATACGCTGAAATACTATTAATTGATAATAATACAACTAAATTCTATGATATATATGAAAAACTAAAACAAGATTATTTAAAAAAATATGAAACAACTAAACTTGAATATATATCTATTCAATACGCTAACTGTCTAATTAAAGATAATAAGTTAGATGAAGCATTAGAATTCTTATTAGATTTAAAAATTGAACAAGAATACCAAGACTATGATTTTTACAAAGCTAAATTATTAATAGATATATACATACTAACAGATCAAATCAGAAAAGCTACAAACTTAGAATCTAAATTCTATGATTACTTAAATAATGCTTCAACTTATTATTCAATGATTTTTTCTGAGTCAGCATTAAAATTATATAATATTCTTGGTAATAAAAAATCTATATCATACTATGAGAATATAATAGAAGACTGTAATAAAAAACTTGACCAAATTAATAACGAAAAAAATAGTAACAAGAAAAAAATAAATATAGATAAAATTAGAAAAAAAATAATAATTGATTCACCAAATACAAAAGAAACTATAAAAGAAGAAATTAAAATAGATAAATATATAGAAGAGATAATAGATAAGCCAACTAAGATAGAAATATCGAAAAATTATAAATCTATTGAACATATACTAGATAGTTTATGTTATTCAGATATCAAAAGGTTTAGAGATTATTTAAAATACTTTGGAAGTTTACTAGAAAAGATTTATCCTAAAACTGAAATAGTATTATTAGATACAAATACTAATAATGGATTTCATTATAAAGTAGATAGAGTATATTCAAAAAAATTTGATAATTCAAACTTACAAAACTCTTCATTTTATGATCTTGTTAATGAAAAAAAAGAATATATATTTATAGATGATTTAACTAAATATAATTATAAAAACATAATAACTAATGAAGCATATGAAGAATCAGTTAAGTTTATTATTGGTTTTAAACTATTTTCAAACTCTCAATTATCAGGCGCAATTTTATATTCATTTGAAATAGACAAATTTGATGATTTATTTATATTTGAAAATCTAAAGCTTTACTCTAAAATTGCTAATATTTTTTATAATGAACATTTACTAGAACTTGTAAAAGAAGATGAAAATTATATTAATAATCATATAATTAATAATATTAATCATGGTATTAAAATCCAAAAACAAAATACTTTATTTTTAAATAAACAAGCAACTAATATTCTTGGATTAGATGAAAAATGTTATATATCAGATATGTTTAATGTTATAGATATAAATGATCTTTCTAGTTATAAAACTTTATTAAACGATATGTATGAAAAAAACATATATGAATCAATTATTTATTATAAAATTAATAATAAATTTGTTAAAGAAACGATATTTTTAGATAAAAATAATACTGAGAATTTTTACAGTTTCATAGAAGATATGACAGATATAAAAACTGAAACAGATGAATTAACTAAATTAGTTTATAATAATCCAACATCTAAAATGCAAACAAAAACAAAGTTCATATTAGACGTAAAAGAAATATTTGAGGAAAAAAAGTTTTCCATATGTATTTTAGATATAAAAAACTTTAAAAGATTTTCGGATATTTACGGTATTAAATTTTCAAATGATTTAATAAAAGCTATGGGTATCACACTTTTAAAAGTAATTGAAAAATATAAAAATGTAGATGTATATCATTTTGATTCAGATAAATACATTATATTATTTAAAACTTTAAATGATATAAGAGCTGTAAGCAAAACAAGTTATGCTATTATAGATAAATTAAAAGAAGAATTATATAAACTTAATACTAGACTAGATTTATATTTTAATGCCGGTATTATTCGATATATGAAATCAATGAATGTTAAAAATATAGATAAACTATTAGAATACGGATTTATATCTTTAGACGAATCTAAAAAAACTCCATATAATAATGTTACTATTTTTACAGATGAAGTATTTAAAAAATATAATTTAGAACAACAAATAGCTATTCATATAAGTGAAGCAATAGATACTAATACTTTACAATTAAAGTATTCACAAATCGTAGATATATCATCTAGTAGCATCAATAGATATCTTGCAACTTTAAATTTGGAAAATTTTATAATTGATCAAGATAAATTTAATGAAATAGTTGATAAAAAAGATTTAAGAGATTTAATAGATAAGTACTTAATTAAATCAGTTATAAACGATTTAAAACTTCTATACAATAAAACACTTAGTTATACTAAGGTTTTAATACCTATTTCTATATCAACACTTAACTCTAGATTATTTATTGATTTTTTAAAAGAACAATTTCATTTTTATAAAATACCATTAAATATTATTAGTTTTTATATCATTGAGAATGTATCATCTAAGGTATCAAATATTGATTTACTTAATGAATATGAAATACAAGTATATAGTAAAAATATAGATATTGTTTTATTAAATAATATTGAAGGTATGATAGTGGATAAAAATATTTATTCAATTGATATAATAGAACAACTACATAATATGTTTGAAATATCAAACAAAAATATAATTGTATCTAACGTTAATGAAAAAGAAGAAGTTACATCACTTGATGAAATTAATGTACGTTTTGCATATGGAAAACAATATAACAAAATGTATAACATATCTGAAATTATTGATATTATAAATATTATAAAAAACACAAATAAGAAGGCTGAAAACAAATAAAGTTTTCAGCCTTTTTTTACAATTAATTTATCTTATTGTATTGACTATTATACATATTATAATATAATAATAATGGTTTAAAGATTGTAAGTATAAAGTTTACTTATATTAAACTTATTTGGAGGTATAATATGAAAAAATTAATTGAAATAAAAGGATTAACTAAAGAATTTGATGGCAATATTGTGCTTAAAGGAATTGATTTAGATATATATGAAAATGAGTTCGTTACTTTTTTAGGTCCATCAGGTTGTGGTAAAACAACTACATTAAGAATAATAGGTGGTTTTGAAGAAGAAACAGATGGTGAAGTATTATTTGATTCTGTTAATCTTAAAAATATACCCTCATATAAAAGATATACTAATACAGTCTTTCAAAGATATGCTTTATTTCCTCACTTAAGTGTATTTGAAAATATAGCATATGGACTTAGATTAAAACAAGATAAAGAAAATAAAAATAGACTATTAAATATGTTTAGAAAAAAAGATAAAAAAATTCTATTTCCTACAAAAAAAGAAACAGAACAAAATATCACTTTAAAAGTCACAAAGATGTTAAAACTTGTAAATCTAGAAGGTTATGAAAACAGAAGTATTTCAAAGTTATCAGGAGGACAAATGCAAAGGGTTGCTATAGCTCGTGCTTTAGTAAATGAACCTAAAGTACTATTACTTGATGAACCTCTTGCTGCACTTGATTTAAAGCTTAGACAAGAAATGCAATATGAGTTAAAAGAAATACAAAAAAATCTTGGTATAACATTTATATTTGTAACTCATGATCAAGAAGAAGCATTAACTATGTCTGATAAAATTGTAGTTATGAATAATGGTGAAATACAACAAGTAGGTACACCTATAGATGTATATAATGAACCTTTAAATAGATTCGTTGCATCTTTTATAGGCGAAAGTAATATCATAGATGGAGTAATGATTAAAGATAAATTAGTATCTTTTGACAATAAAGAATTTAAGTGTGTTGATAAAGGATATAAAACAAATGAATTAGTAGATGTTGTTATTAGACCTGAAGATATTGATATCGTAGATAAAGAAAAAGGTTTTTTAACAGGTATAGTAGATTCGGTAGTATTTAAAGGAGTTCACTATGAAATAGAAGTTAAAACTGAACATAGATATTTTTTAATACATACAACCGATTTTAGCGAAAAAGGTAGTGAAGTGGGACTATCTTGGACACCTGATGATATTCATATCATGGAAAAGATGGAGTGGGTATAATGAAAGATATTAACTCTAAAAAATATAAAAAGAATAAATTCAATTATAGTTTTTGGTTTATAGTACCTTTTATTTTATTACTATCAATATTTGTAATAATACCTATGTTATCTATTTTATTTTATTCAATAGTTGATCAAACTTCTGAATTTCCTATTTATAGATTATCTTTTTTAAACTATATTGAATTTTTTAAAAAGTCTGAATATTTAATTGCTCTTGGTAAAAGTTTATACTTTGCATTAGTTGCTACAATTTGTTGTTTTTTAATAAGTTATCCATTAGCTTATTTTATTAGTAAAAGAAAAAAAGCTACACAAGCTATTTTAATGCTTTTAGTAACAGCACCTATGTGGATTAACATGTTACTTAGAACATTAGCAATAAAACAAATCCTAGATGGTCCTTTACTAAATATATTTCAAGCACTAGGTTTTACAGGTAGTACATTACTTGGAAATGACTTTGCTATAATACTAGGAATGATTTATATTTATCTTCCTTTTATGATACTACCAATATATACAATCATGTCTAAAATTGATTATAACTTAGTAGAAGCATCTAGAGATTTAGGAGCATCAAAAAAAAAAAACATTTAAAAATGTAATATTCCCTTTATCAATTCCTGGAGTTCTATCAGGTATTACTATTGTATTTTTATCTACAACAACAACTATAGTTATATCAAAATACCTAGGAGAAGGTAAATACGTGTTAATAGGTAACATAATCGAACAAGAATTTATAATTAATTCTAGATGGTCCTATGGTAGTGCAATATCAATTATATTATTAGGAATTATAATGACTATTTTATTAATAACTAATAAAATAGATAAATCAATTCCGAAAGGAGAAGATAGATAATGAAAAGTTCTAAATCTAAGTTATGGTCAAAATTAATAGTAATTTTATTTTTTGTTATTTTTTATTCTCCTTTAATATCATTAATTATATTTAGCTTTAATGATAAAAAAAGTTTAACATCTTGGGGTGGATTTACATTAAAATGGTATGAAAACTTATTTACAAATATGCAAATATTTGAAATTATATTAACTACATTATTTATAGCGGTAGCCGCTACAGTATGTGCTCTTGTTATAGGTACTTTCGCATCAATAGCATTAGTTAAAATGAAAAAGAAAAATAGAAATACATTATTAGCTATAAATAACTTACCAATAACTAATCCAGATATAGTAATAGCTATTGGTTTACTATTATTATTTGTAACAGTTGGAGTAGAACGCGGATATGGAACAATGTTACTTGCTCATATATCATTTTGTACACCATTTGTAATAATAACTGTTTATCCTAAAATTAAGTCTTTAGATCCTAATTTAATAGAAGCAGCAATGGATTTAGGAGCAACACCTGTAAAAGCAATCAGAAGCGCAATAATACCACAAATCAAAACTGCTATTTTTGCATCAGCTGCTATTAGTTTTACAATGTCATTTGATGATTTTGTAATATCTTATTTTACAGGCGGTAAAAGTTTAAACATATCTACATATTTATACACTAATGCTAAAAAACTAAATCCAACATTTAATGCATTATCCACAATAATAATACTAATAATAGTAGCTAAAATTATTTATGATGTTATTAAAAAAAGAAAAGAAGTAGAAACTGACTATGTTGAAGTTAAATCAAGAAATTCAATATTAGTTAAAAGAACTTTACTAATATCTTTTTTAGCAGTAATGTTAATAGCGCCTTTTTCTATAGGAATGTTTGATGATAGATTATATGTTTTTAATGCAGGTGAATATATAGATAATGATTCAATTGATGGAGAAAATTTAATTAAACAATTTGAAAAAGAGTATGGAGTTAGAATTGTTTACAATACATATGAATCAAATGAATCTGCTTTATCAAAATTAGAAACAGAATATTATGATGTAGTAGTATTAAGTGATTATGCTATTGAACAAATGATAAAAGAAGACAGATTACTTGAAATGGATTGGTCTAAATTTGATTCTTTAGATAACTCAGTTTTTACTTCAACATTACAGACTGTAATGTCTGATTTAAAATCTAAGGATGACGGTTATGATTTGCTTAAATATGCCGTTCCTTACTTTTTTGGAAGCGTTGGTATAATTTATAATAAAGATACAGTATCAAAAAATGATCTTGATACTTATGGATGGAATATGTTTCATCAAAGTGGTTATAACGTATCATTTTATGATTCAGCTAGAGATGCCTATATGGTAGCATTAAAAGCTTTAGGATATTCAGCTAACTCATCAAATAAAAATGAAATAGATGAAGCTACAAACTGGCTTAAAAAAATGAAATCAATTACTAATCCGTCATTTAAAACAGATGAATTACTTGATGAATTACCTAATGGATTAATTGATTTATCATTTATTTACTCTGGAGATGCTAACTATGTAATACAAACAGCTAAAGAACAAGGCGTTAATCTTGGTTATTATATACCTGAACAAGGAACTAATATCTTTATGGATGCAATGGTTGTACCAAAAGATGCTAATAATCCAGATCTAGCTTATAAGTTCATTGAATTTATGAGTGATCCTGATAATGCATATATAAATTCAGAATATGTATGTTACAGTAGTTCAATTGATATAGCTTATAATAAATACTTAGAAGAATATAGCGATTTTGCTGAAGTAGTTGATGTTTACACAGTAAAATATAATTCTAATGATGAAGTATTTAGATACAATCCAGACATAAAATCATTGTTAACGACATTATGGTCTGAGATTAAAATATAATTACTTAAATGTAATAGAAAATAGAAGGTTATCATGAACAAAACATTAGTTATATATTTTTCAGAAACAAATAATATAGAAAAATTTTTAAGTAATAGTGAATTTAAAAATATAGAAAAATTTAGAATAACAACTTTAAAACCATTACCTAAAAATATGTTTTTAAAAATGATGATAGGTGGATTTAAATCACTAATTAACGCAAAATATAAAACCAATACATTAGATAAAAATATATCCGATTATTCTAATATAGTTTTAGTTGCTCCAATTTGGAATGGGAAAATATGTCCTGTTCCAAAACACTTTTTAAAAAATAATAAAGAAATTAAAAACATACACCTACTTTATATGAGTGGCAGTGGTAAAACACTGAAAAATTTCAAATTAAAGAATATAAATGTTCTATCAAGTCTTTCAATAAAACAATCTAATAATAACATTGAACAAGTAAAAACATTCATTGATAATCTTAAATAACTATAGTAAATAAACATTTGTGATTTATATTATAATAACTTGAAATTATTGTATAATTATTGTAAAATTATAGTATATGTCAAACTAATTTTTTAGTAATAGATAAATAGTATTTACGGGGGTTATATAATGATTTTTGGAAAATTTGATGAATTCAACCAAGCACCAGTTTTAAAAGTTATAGGTGTTGGTGGTGGTGGCGGTAATGCTGTTGACAGAATGATTGAAAATGAAGTTAGAGGCGTTGAATTTATTGCCGTAAATACAGATGTTCAAGATCTTCAAAGATCACAAGCTGATATTAGAGTACAAATTGGAAAACAACTTACTAAAGGTCAAGGCGCAGGTGCTAAACCTGAAGTTGGAAGAAATGCTGCACTTGAAAGTGAAGATGATTTAAGAGAAGTTATAGCTGGTGCTGATTTAGTATTTATTACTTGCGGTATGGGTGGTGGTACTGGTACAGGTGCTGCTCCAATAATTGCTAGAATTGCAAGAGAATTAGGTTGTCTTACTATTGGTATAGTTACAAAACCATTTCAACTTGAAGGTCCTGAAAGAATGTCTAAAGCAGCTCAAGGACTTGCAGCTTTAAAAGAAAATGTGGATACACTTATCGTTATACCAAATCAAAAATTATTTAGTATAATTGATGAAGGTACATCTATATTAGATGCTTTTAGAGAAGCTGATATTGTATTAAGACAAGGTGTTCAAGGTATATCTGAAATTATAAATTTCCCTGGAACAATAAATATAGACTTTGCTGATGTTAAAACTGTTATTAAAGATAAAGGAGCAGCATTACTAGGAATAGGCGTTGCTACTGGTAAAAATAGAGGAATAGAAGCTGCTAGAAGAGCTATTAATTCACCACTATTAGAAGTATCTATTGATGGAGCGACTGATGCTATTGTTAATATTGCTTCATCTCAAGAATTATCACTTGTTGAATTTCAATCAATTAGTGATGAGTTAAAAAATCAATGTGGTCAAAATATCAATTTAATCATTGGTATCGCGATTAATAATATGTTAAAAGATGAAGTGGTTGTAACAGTTGTTGCTACAGGTTATGAATTAAAAGCTAAAGAAAATGGCATTGATATTTTAACAGAAAATATTTTTAATAATACAAAAGATAAAGTTGATTTCAAAGAATTATTAAAAACAACATCTGATGATCCTGTAGATGAAGAAAAAGATATTACAAAAATATTCGATAAACCAAAAAAACCTTTCTTGTTTGGAAAAAATAAAAACAAAGAAAAAGAATCAAAAGTTGCTGAATTAGAAAATAAAACTAATTCAACTAGTACACAAGCAGAACAAAAACTTCCTGATTGGTTGAAAAAATAATATAGATAATAATAAAAACTGAATAATTCTAATTCAGTTTTTATTTTATTTTAAAAGAAAGGTATATATATGAATATCAACTTTACTAATCAAACAGAATATAACGTAGATAAATATATTCAAATAATAGAATCTATTTTTAAAAATGTAAATAATGATAAAGAATTTAATATTATATTTACAACAAATGAAATTATTAAAGATATAAATAATCAATACAGACAAAAAGACTATGTAACAGATGTTATTAGTTTTGCAATCAATGAAGATGAACAATCATTTTTAACAGAAGAATTAGGTGACATATTCATTTGTATTGACCAAGCAATCAAACAGTCTGAAGAATATAATCATTCTATCGAAAGAGAAATAGGATTCTTAGCCGTTCATGGTTATTTGCATTTAACAGGATACGATCATAATACTCTTGAAGAAGAAAAAGAAATGTTTAACTTACAAGAAGATATTTTAAATAAATCAAATTTATTTAGAAAGAAGGATTAACTTGCATAAACTAAATCTAGAATTAGCAAAAAAAGCATCACTAAATTCATATTCAAAATATTCAAAATTTAAAGTAGGTTGTGCTATAGAACTTAAATCAGGTGAATATATATTAGGAACTAATATAGAAAATGTTTCATTTGGTTTATCTAATTGTGCTGAAAGATCAGCTTTATTTAGCACATACTCACAAGGTTTTAATAAACAGGATATTAAATCACTTACTATATATGCAGATCAAAATGACTTCATATATCCTTGTGGGGCTTGTAGACAAGTATTTATCGAACTTTTAGATAAAGATACAAAAATATATCTTTCTAATAATAAATTAGAAATAAAGGAGGTTACTATAAGCGAATTAATGCCTTATAGTTTTGACAAATTTTGAACATAGAACAAACAAACAATGAATTTAAATCAGGTTTTGTAACTTTAATAGGTAGACCTAATGTTGGAAAATCGACATTACTTAATCAAATTTTAGGTAAAAAGATTGCAATTATGTCAGATAAACCTCAAACAACTAGAAATAGAATTTTAGGTATATATACAACCGAAAAATCACAAATAATATTTACTGATACTCCTGGAATTCATAAACCACATCATGAATTAGGTCAAAGAATGGTAGATATTTCTTATAATTCAATTAAAGGAATAGATGTTATATTTTTTATGGTAAGTGCTGTAGATAAAATAGGTGTTGGAGAAAAAATGATTATTGAAAATCTTAAAAATCAAAAAAAACCTATTTACTTAATAATAAATAAAATTGATTTACTTAAAAATAAATTAGACTTATTAGCAATTATAGATTCATATAAATCAGAATTAGAATTTAAAGAAATATTTCCAGTAAGTGCAAAAGAAAATGATAATGTAGATAATTTATTAGCTAATATTGAAAATCTTTTACCAGAAGGACCAATGTTTTATCCTAAAGATATGATTAGTGATCATCCTGAAAGATTTATAATCGCAGAGATGATTAGAGAAAAACTATTAATTCTTACTAAAGAAGAAGTTCCTCATTCAATCGCAGTTACCGTAGATAGTATGAAAGAGGACAAAAAAACTGGTAAAGTAGAAATATTTGCAACTATATTTATCGAGAGAGATAGTCAAAAAAGAATAATTATTGGCAAAGATGGTTCTTTAATTAAAATAGTAAAAGAAAAATCAAGAAAAGATATTAAAGACTTTCTTGGAATGGGTGTTACATTAGATTTGTGGGTTAAAGTTAAAAAAGATTGGACTAATAGACCAGATATTTTAAAAACATTAGGTTATGGTAAAGACAATTTCTAATAAGCAAGAAGCAATAATTTTATCTAGTATGGATTTTAAAGAATCATCTAAGATTGTATTCATCTACACTACTGATGGTAAAAAAAGCATAAAGGTACTAGGAGCTAAGAGATTAAATAAGAATTTGTTAAATTTTTCAACACCTATCACAAAAGTTAATTATAATTCTACAAACAAAGAATTTCCTACTTTAATTTCATTTGAAGTTCTAGATAATTATGAAGAAATTAAAAATAATATTAGCAAATTGTTTTTTTCATCTCTTGTATTAGAAATAGTATATAAAATAGATGAATTGAATAATCATGAAAGAATTTATAAATATTTAAATAACACATTGAATCTAATTAAAACAAATGATGAGTTATTATACACAAATATATTTTTAACAAAAATGTTAAAAGTATTTGGAATTAATCCAATGTTTGACAATTGCGTTATTTGTAATAAATTGAATCCAGATTTTTTTTCAATTGAACATGGTGGAGCTTTATGTAATCAACATAAAACTAATACTTCATACAATATAAATATACTTAATACATTAAAGCAGTTATATAATCATGATATATCTAATAAGATATTATTTAATAATAATGAAATGATTGAAGTATTTTATATTTTAAATTTATATTACAACGAACACTCACATATGAAAATTATTGGATTTAATCAAATTTTAAAACTAATTAATAAGAATTGAGGGGAATTTTTATGAAAATTTTAATAATTGAAGATGATAAAATTATTAGGAATGAATTGCAAACGTATTTGCAATTATATGGATATGAAGTTCTTTTAATTGAAGACTTTAATGACTGCGTTAATCAAGTTTTAAAACTTGATATAGATTTGATATTACTAGACGTTAATTTACCTATTACTGATGGTTATACTATTTGCAAACAGTTAAGAGCTCAAATAACTACTCCAATAATAATTGTAACAAGTAGAGATACAGAAGTAGATGAAATACTTAGTATGAATTTAGGTGCTGATGATTTTATTAAAAAGCCTTATAATCTTCAAATTCTAAATGCTAGAATAGAAAGACTAATGAGAAGAAAATACGCTTTAAACGAGAATATAGTCACTCACAAAGGCATTACAATTAATCTTGCTAAAGCAACTATGAAATATAAAGATAACGAAGAAGTATTAACTAAAAATGAAATTAAAATAATGTCTTGTTTAATTAGTAATCGAGGTAAAATAGTTACTAGAGATCAACTTATGAATTACATGTGGAATACGGATGAATTTATTGATGATAATACATTAACAGTTAATATAACAAGATTAAGAAAAAAAATACAAGACCTTGGATTTGAAAATTTTATTAAAACAAGAAGAGGTTTAGGTTACATAGTAGATGAAGCTTAAATTATTTTTAAAAGAATATTTATTTTTAATAGTATTAGATCTTTCAAGTTTACTGATAATTGCACTTGTATGTTTCTTCTTTAAGTTTTATTTTCTTATAATATTATTAATATGTTTAATTAATGTAGTTTTCTTATTTTTAATACTTTATAAGCTTTATACATCAAGAAAGTCTTTTTATCATAATCTATTAAATCAAAGTAAAAATTTAAACAATAAAGTTTTAACTGAAAAGTTAAATGAAATATCTCATTTAGATGAATCTGTATTTTATGATTTACTAACATCTTATAATAAAAATATGATACATAATTTATCTAATTATAAAGATGTACAAAATGATTATATAGAGTATATAGAAACGTGGGTTCATGAAATTAAACTACCATTATCAGGAATTAGATTGATGGTTGAGAATAATAATTTTGATAAAAAATTATTATTAGAAGAACTAGATGAAATTGATAAATATATTGAACAAACACTATATTATTCTAAATCAAATCATAAAGAGCCCGAATTGTTTATTAGTGACTTTTCACTACTTGAAACAGTAAGAAATTCAATTAAAAGAAATTCAAGCAAATTTATATCAAATAAGATTAAACTTGCATTAACTGAACAAGATTATACTGTAACTAGTGATAAAAAAACTGTAATATTTATAATTAGTCAAATAATTCAAAATGCAATAAAATACTCATTACAAAATGGTCAAATAATTATAAATTGTTTTAAAAATGAAAATGATAATGTAGTATTAGAAATTAAAGACTTAGGTCTTGGTATAAAAAAAGAAGATATTTCTAGAATA
>JBOFSX010000139.1:0-4722 GCA_051651765.1 Anaeroplasmataceae bacterium
AACGCTAGTAGAATTTAAAGGATTAGTTAAAATACATAAGTTACGACTAAACACTGGAGAAATTATAGAGAAGTCAGAAATAAATTTAAGAAATGGAGTGACTAAAATCTAATGATATCATGTTCAATTGTCGGAGGACATAAAGCTGAAAATCTAAAGGATTATATAAATAATAATGCAGGCGGTTCTATTGTAGTAGAGCCGTCTAATGTGTATAAAAGTTTTACAATAAATGAATCAGAAATAAAATCAACATACATAAAAGTACAAAAGCTAATTTATTTGATAGACGAATCTAAAGATATTTTAAGTGACTTAAAGGTATTATTCGAAGCTATGCAAAACAAGGCATTCTTTAGAGTAGAAGAGATTTGGATATTTGGTATAGATAATGAAATAAATAGCAAAGGTCTAAATTACTTCGAGAGGTTAATGAGTGACTTAGGATTTTCAGATTACTACATAAGACTAGACGAAGCAGAATTATCTTATAATAGTATATACAAGGAAATAACTGGAGTTACAGAAGAACAAGGTTCTGGAGTAAAGTTTACAAAAATATACAGAGCACATAGAGCAGATAAAAGTAAAGTTGGGTACGACCCTAAACCTTACAGTAAGAACAGATTACTTGCTATGGATAATAGCGTTGAAGATTATGATAAAATGAAGGAGGCTTCTGTACTATCTGAGACTAACAAAATAATAAAAGATGTCTCTGAATCGCAAATACCTAAAGTTGATTTAAATATAGATATATCTAGTGTAACAGATTCTATTGTCAATAAAGATATAATAATTGTTTGCGGTAATAGTAAAGCAGGTGTATCTATATTTGCATCAACTCTTGCTATAAATGTTTCAGCAACTAAGACAGTTAATATTGTAGATATTTCACATAACTGCGGAAGTGCAAGAACAGTTATACGTAAATCAAAGAGTTGTACCATTGTAGATAATAAGAAGTTACTTACAGGAACAAATTATTCTAATAACAAGTTATCAGTTTATAACACATCTACTATAGGAGATAAGTTGATGAAGCCTTATTACCTAAAGTATCTTTTCTCAACACCTAATAGAACACAATCTGATTACACTGTAATTGATTGCAACATAGAAGAGTTCTACGAAGTTATAAATTCTTGTAGTTCTAGAATACATAAAATATTCTTATGCTGTCAAGAAATTAAAGATGAATTAATTCTTATAAAACCTTACATAGAAAGAACCCTTAGTAAAGGTTTGGACTGTATGGTTTATTTGAATAATTCTATAAACTATGATAAGTCTGCAAAAAGAATAACAACAGTTGATGTTAAAGAAATGTATAAAGATATAAAAGTTATATCTCCAATAGATTTCAATAAACGAGTTGATTTATCTCAACTATTAGCATTATAGAAAGTAGGTTAATATTAATGAGTATTATAAGTAATTTAAATTGTATAATGATTTTAGATGAATCAGTACGAGAGAGTCTAAAATCGAACATATCAAACCTAGTAATATATGGAATAGATATTATCGATGACATAAGAAACATTAATGAAAAGCAAGTAGCTAAAACTAGAAAAGTAATAATACTTGGAGGGTTTAGGCACGATTCTATAAATGACCTTAAACTATACAAAGACTTGCTAAACCTAGATTATTATTTTATAAGTAATGATAAACTAATGATTGGATTACTAGAGTCATTTTGTAAATGTTATTTATTGGATTATACTAATGTATCTAGTAACATGATTTATTCTGTACTGTACGATGATGATGGAGAGAAAGTTAAGTACATTCCTCTAAATGATACATTACAGTCAGTGGAACACATAAAAACTTTATCTGAGACATCTCATGATAAAAGTATTGTGAAAGTATCTAAAGAATATTTACTTCTTAGAGAGTTACTAGATGGTAAACTTAGAGATGAAGAGTTATACAAAGATAAAATAAAATCATTAGAATCACAGATTGTTCATCATATAGCAGAGATAGAAAATGTAAGTAAAAACTATACAAATCTAGTAGAAAGTGTTATGAAACAATCTAAAGTACTGAAGGATTATGAAGTTTACTTTGCACAAGATTTATATAAGAAACTTCAAACAGCAGGTTATAAAGAGCGTCCTAAGATAATTTATTTAAAAGAGTATCAAGACCTAATACATGAGAAATCATTTTTAGTAACTTTATTTAATTCTATAAGATTACAAAAAGGAATGTCTTGTAAATTATTAAGACTACATGATAGCAGTGACCTAATAAGAATAAAGTCTTTAGAAGATGACTATAAGTTAATAAATTCTCAGTTTATAGAATCAGATGTTATAAGTTCTGATTTTATACTATCTTATGGTAATTATGAAAAGCTACTAGATTTATTACTGGTGAACAAATATAAGTTAGATGTTTTAATAGTTCTTGATTGTAAGAAATATGAGGATGTTGTATTAAGTGGAACTGACATGATTTATTTTAATTTATGTAGAAATGTTGATACAATGAAGATACTTGGATTAAATCCATTAAATACTATAAATAATAATAGTGAAAGTATATTATCGTGGGATACATATGAGGAGTACTCTAGTATTAAAGATGATGGAGTTAAGCTAGAGTTCCTAGCTTCACGACATGTAATACGTAAAATTTATGGATTACTAGAGGATAACTAAGGAGGATAAAAATGGGGATAAAAACTTTGTGGGATTTCTACAGTAGTTTAACAGCTAACTACATATCAGGAGGTGGATTAGTAAATAGAGAGAATTTATCTTCTCTGTCTATAAAGCCTTTGTTTGATAGGATAGTAACTAAAACTTACATAAAGAAAGTTATTTGTATAAATAGATTCCCATTAGATTATGAGTATAGTCTAGTGGGAGTTTTAAATTCTATAGTGTTTACTACGAGCCCAGTAAGTAAGATATATACAAACAGTTATAGTATGTCTACAGAGGTGCCTATAAATTCTGACCAATTTAGAAGATTCATGTCTTCATCAGAAGAATCATACCAAAGTTATAAAAGTTACTATGAGTCACTTAGTGGTACAGACCAAGCAGTTGGTAAGAAAATACATTTAGGTGGTCTATCTTCTATGAGAGTAACTAAACAAGGATTAAAGAAATTAGAACAGGAATACTTATCTTATAGCTATGTATACGAAGTAGCTAGCAATGGTGGTAAGATGTCCAATACTTTTTTCTTCCTAGAAATTATGTCTCCTGATAATGATGAAATGACTAAAGTACTTACAGAGATAAGAGAGTACCTAAACACTAATGAATTCTCTTATAGTGAACTAGCGGCTAATTCATCTAACTATATGAGTAATTACAGCCCTGGATCTTTTATAAGAGATGTGAACAGTAAGGAGTTTACAAGCCTTTTACTAAGTGATGAGAATATATCTCATACAATACCCTACATGAGTCCTGGGTTTATAGGTGATGGTTCAGGAGAGTTATTAGGAATAGACATGCAATCTAAGAGTCCTTTTATACTAAACTTCTTTGAAAGTGGAGCAAGACAGATTTGTTTATTATCAGCTCCTGCAGGCTATGGTAAAACAATATTAGCTTTCCAAACAGCGCTATCATTTTTATGTAGTAATAAACATGTAAGCGTTATAGATATAAAGGGAGATGAGTGGGTAAAGCTAGGACAGTTTACCGAGCATGTAGTAATAGATATAAGTGAAACATCTAGAGCATATGTAAATACAATGAGGTTAGATGATATAAAACTAGAAGACCCTAATGAATCACAAGAGTTCTATACAATGGCAGTAACAGCTACTGTAGAGTTAATAAAGATTATAACAGATCCAACATCAGAGGAATCTAGAACTTGTGAAACTATGGCACGTCAGGCAGTAGAGAAAGTCTTCTTGAATATAGGAGTACAGCCTAGAGCACCTAAGACCTTTAAATATACTAGAGTTCTAAAGTACAGTAAGATAATAGATACTCTTGAGACATTAAAGACTTCTCCATCTTATAGACAGTATATTGATTTAATAGATAAAATGAAAGTAAGATTATCTGATAAATTTAAACAGTCCAATGTGTTTAAAGGTAAAGAAATTAGTATAAGAGATGTTATGGAATCACAACTTGTGATATATTCTTTAAATAAAAATAAGAATAGTTTACAAACTATTGATGATACTATAAGAACATTTATGATTTCTTATCTAGACATGAAAAAGATTTCTATAAGAAAGGGTCAAAAACTAGGTACTGTTTGTTTCTATGAAGAGATGCAACGTAAAGAAGAATTCGCATCCTTAATGAAATTCATAGGAGGAGTAGTTACAGGAGCAAGAAGTTCTAATGTAGTAGTGTTTCTTTTATGCAACTCGGTACGTACTTTATTATCTGAAGACATGAGTTTAATATCATCTAATATTAGTAATTTCTTTTTAGGACCAGTAGTAGATGAAGAAGATTATAAGGCTTACAGTAGGTTGGGGTGTTCAGAACTTATACCGAAGATAAAAGAGTTAAGCGATGAAGAAGAAAAGTTTGCCAATCAATTTGTAGTTAAATATAATACAGGAGTTCACAGTGGGGTAACTTCAGTTAAATGTGAACTACCTAAAGCATACATGGATGCCCTAAAGACTAGAGAGGTGGGTATCTAATGTTTAACTTGTTCAAATCTTTTAACAGCTCTAGAACTAATAGACTTAGCAAAGGCAGGGGAGTAGCTAATAAA
>JBOFSX010000140.1:0-7579 GCA_051651765.1 Anaeroplasmataceae bacterium
GATTTCGATGTTCTACGAAATGGTACTGCCATGTTAATACACCTCCTATTTTATTTTCAAAAAATCTTTTAAATCTTTAAACGCGGGATTTACTTTTTTTTCCTCTTCTACAAAATCTTCAATAGGGGAATTGTAAACAACTCCTTCTCTTGTAACTTTCATAGGTTTAGCAATAATAATATTTGTGATAACAGCATCTAAAGTATCTAGTGTTTGACCTTCAATTTTAAAACAATCTGTATCCTTATCATCAGATGAATATTGCTCTACAACATCTACATCTACATCATAAGATATTTCATCTAAACTAATTGAACACTCTAATATTAAATTACATTTAATATTCATTTTAAGTAAATATTTACCGATAGTAAGTTCATTTAATTCATATTTAACATTTACATTATTAATTTTCTTAATATCCTCAAAATCATTTAGTTCATTTGATAGATCTAGTTTCTCTTCAAACAAATGCGGCATTTTAAGTTTTCTTAATTGAGCAAATGAGAACTTCATTAATATCACCCCAGCATTTAAAATTATATGTAATTTTGAAACAAAAGTAAACTAACTTCTACCCCTTCATGAAAAATATAAAAGGGTAGATAGAATTAGCTAAACTAAAGTTATATCATCATTCATTAAATTAATAACTTTTTTCTCTAACATATAGTTTAAAACCAAATTAAATCTAGTAGTAAAACTATCACTTATTTTTTTGTAACCCATATAATTTGATAACTCTTTTAATAACTCGTCTTTTTTTAGATTAGTATTATTACATAAACAAGTAATTACTGCATCAGCAATTTCGTCAAGAGTAATTTGATTAATCTCTCTTACATAATCTTTAGGTTTTTTAAATTTAATGTTTTTATTTTTGAATCTTAAAAACCCATCTTTAGATTCAAACTTATTAACATCTAAAAACATTGCTTTTGCTAAAATGAAATCATCGATAACGGTTTGTGTTACTTTAGATTTATTAAATATTTTTAAGAATCTTTTTAAAAACCAAGTTTCTTGAATAGCGCCTTCTTTATTTAATACTGTATTAATTAAAGGCTCAAAATCAGTATGAATTTTTTTGAATTTAGATATTAACGCCTCATCATCTGATAATTCAAAATATTCAGATTCTTCATCTGTTGAGTTGGTAGATGTAAACGTCTCACTTAAATCGACTAACTTATGTACAAGGTCCTCATTAATATCATTAACAAGTTTAACTTTTGCAACTTCTTCATTTTTAAACCAAAGGGTAGAGTAAATGCGAATAACCTTAAATCCCATTCTTCTTAAAATATCATCCCTAGATTTTTCTCTATCTCTTGTATTTAAGCAATTATGTGATTGAGTACCATCTGTAAGTATAGCAACTGAATAATCATCAGAATTATTTGATTTGATACAAATATCAATTTTCATATCAGAAAAACCTACATTCGTATCCACTCTATAACCTTCGTCTTTTAAATATTTAGCAACATAATTATTGAATTGATCTTCACTCATAGAGTTACTATTGAATTTAGCGTAACCATCTTCTGATAATTGAATATATTCTTTTAAGAAATTAGCACCCAAATTATCTGAATTTATATCTTTAGATCTGATACTTGTTACAAGTTTAACATTTTCTTTTGCTCTTGTAACAGCTACATTCAATCTTCTTTCTCCACCACTAACATTAAGTGGTCCAAAATTCTGAATAAATTTTTTAGACTCATCATAACCATAACCAATACTGAATATAATGACATCTCTTTCATCACCTTGTACAGTTTCTAAATTCTTAACAAAGAAAGGTTCAAATTCATTTAATGGTATATCAAAGCCTTTTTTCTCAATTTCTTTTTCAATTAACTGTTGTTGGGATTTACTAAATGCAACCACACCCAAACTTTTAGAATTAGAAAATTTTTTGAAATGTTCTTCAACTAATTCAACAACTTTTAAAGCTTCATTTAAATTATATTTTGATTTTCTATCATACACACCATTAGGTACATATATATTTTGCACCCCAAAGTCATCTGTAGATGATTTTGCTTGAGGAAAAGATATTAATTTCTTATCATAAAATTTACTATTAGAAAAAGCAATTAATTGTTCATTTAAACTTCTATAGTGCCATCTTAAAGAATAAGTTTTAAATGTAGCTTGGCAGATATCCAAGATAGACTCAAAGTCAGAAATATCATCATCAGTAGTTTCATCATAGTTAATAGACCCAAAGAAGTTACTTGGAGGCATTTGTTTTCCATCTCCAACTACAACTAAAGATTTACCTCTATATATAGAACCTATTGCATCATAAGGAAAAATCTGAGAAGCTTCATCAAATATTACTACATCAAATATATATTTTGATGGATCTAAATATGTACTTACACTTAAAGGGCTCATCATAAAACAAGGCTTTAATCCTATTATTGTATCTGAAATTTCATTAAGTAAAGAACGCACTGATAATTGTCTTCTTTTTTTATTGAATTCTCTATTAATAATGTGAGCTCCACTACCAGAAATAATTACGTCTTTATTTGGTCTATTTTTAGAAAGTGTTGAAACAATTATTTCTTTTGAAATATCATATGATTTTTTATCTAGTTCTTTGAACTTTTCAACATCTAGTTCATGATCAACTATATTAAACTTAGCTAAAATAGGATTGTTTTGAACAATATGATTTAATAACTCTTTATAATACAATTTATCAATAATATTTTTTATATCTTCAAAACTCATTTTTTTACTGAAACATTCATCCAGTAAGTCTTCTAGATCTAGTTTTTTTATAGATTTAATTACATCCATAAATGAACAGTACGTATCGTAAAGCATGAAATTTGTGCTACATTTAATTAAATTAGTATATAAAAACTTAGCATCATGATTGTTAAAATCTATTATTTTTTCGTTATAAATCGAATGATTTTTATTTAATGTAAAGCAATCTTTAGTATCTTTTTTATATTTATTATACTGTTTAGTATAATCGATTGAAGAATCATATTTAAAAGTTGTTAGATCTAACGAAAGTTCATTTAATCCTTTTAAAGTATTATAAAGATTTGCAAAATCAAAATTTAAATCCATATTAGAAAAATATTGTTTAAATGTTGAAACTTGATCTAAAAATAACTGTATAATACAGTCATATTTGATTTTGTAGTCTAATAACTTACATATATCATTATGCGATATTTTGCCATCACTTATTTCATATGTTCTTATTAGCTTAACATCATTTTTATAACCTGATTTAAATGATTTACCTAATCCAATATAATCGTTTTGAAATCTATTATTTAACTCTATAACATCTAAATTATAAAAATCTTGATTAACTAATGTGTCTATATATGTTTTATATTCAATCAATTGAGTCGAATACTCAATTAATAATTCACTAGCTTTTAATAATTTAGGCACCTTTTTTATTTTAAAGAAATCACTGTGAATATTTTTTGCTTCAGAAATAATTTTATATAATTGAACTGATTCTTTAATATCATTTAATGAGACTAAATCTAAATTAGCTTCTTTTTTTATGTCTCCAAAAATGTGTAAAACACCATTAAGTTTAACAATAATTGTCTTGATAGATTTCTCTAATTTAGCAAATTCACTTGGTTGAAATTTATTAAATCCATAAAATATAAATTCTTTGTAATTATATCCAATCATAGAATTGTATTTTTGATATACATCGATTAATTCCATAGCATCTTTATGATATGTAACAACGTTATTAATATTTATTTTTAAATCAAATGTATTTACTGAAGAAAGGCTAGCATTTTTCATAAATACTTCATATGGAGTAACTCCGTATTTACTATCTACTTGGTGCAACGTTTTATCATAAGAATCTAATTTGATTCCAACTTTTTCTAAAACATTTAAGTTTTCTAAACTAGAGTCGCTGATAGTGTAATCAATCTTATTTAATGTATTGTATAAGTTTTCTATTACTTCTTTTTTTTGAGCTTTATGACTATGAAGCGCTAAAAGATAATCTTCTAATCCTGCATGTTTAAGTTTATTGTACACTACCTCTAATGCTGCGTTTTTTTCACTAACAAATAGAACTTTTTTATTTTCTGCAATTAAAGCAGCTATTAAGTTACATATAGTTTGACTTTTACCAGTACCAGGAGGACCTTCAATTACTATACTTTCTCCTCTTCTTACAGCATTGATAGCATCGATTTGACTTTTATCACTACTTAAAATAGTATATAATTTCGATGAATTTTTATCACTAGATGATTTGTCGATTTCTATATCTTTTCCAAAAATACTATTTACTATTTTATTTTTAGTAATTAGGTCAGTATTTGTCTTTAAATCTTTGTACATATTTACTTTCATAAATGAAAATACACCTACATATGATTCTTTAATAATTTTAAATTTTTGTTTTTTAAATAGTTCATCTAATTTAACAAAGTAATCATCTATAGGTTCGTTATCATATTCGGGAATATTTAATTTATAATCTACTTCAAATTTTTGTTTTAAGGTAGGGTTTAACATAATTTCATCTTCAAGTAATTCAAGATAAAACGGTGATAACTTTGACGTGTTTTCTATCTTAATAGGTATAAGTAATAATGGTGCAGAATATTTATCAGAATTATCTGTATACTCTAAAATACCAAAAGAAAGATATAAAGTATTAATCCCTTTTTCTTCTAAAGAAGCATTATTTTTTTTAATAATATTACTTAGAGAATCAACTATACTACCTTTATTTCTATAACCAACTATATTAGTTTGTTTAAGTTTAGATTCATTGGCTTTATAAAAAGAATCATATGTTATAGAGAAATTCTCAAGATTCTTAACTTTAGGATCTCCTAGTTTCAACTTAGCTTTATCCACATCAAAAAACTCTAATTTTTTTCCAGTAGATACAGCATCAAATAAAGAATTTATATTCGGCCATTTTATTTCTAAAGATTGTGTTTTAGAATCAACAAAATTAACCATTCTGTTTTTAAAACTTATGTCTAATAATTTCTCACTTAGTTTGTTAATATTTAACATTGTATTTACCTCGAATTCATATATTATTTATTATACCATATCAAAAATTACTTCTCAACTTGTGTTGAAATGCATATTTGCCTACAAATACAGTCTTATTACAAAAAAAACTAACAGTTTTGTTAGTTTTTTACTTAGAAAGTTGTTTAAAGTGTTCTACAATCTCTTTTATTTTTTTGAATCTGTGGGATATCCCTGATTTAGTAATACTAATATCATATTTATCTTTTAAAATTTTTACTAGATCGTTTAAACTAGACTCGGGATAATCTTTTCTAACCTTCATTATCAATAATATATTATAATCCAGTTTTTCTAAAGGATAATTATATTCTAGATATTGAATATCTTTTATCTGATCATCACAAGCATTTAATATTTTTTGTTCATTAGCGGTTTCTATATTAATTGATCTTTTTATGTTGGTAAGTATCGACTTATTAATTAGTACTTCTTCTAGCTCAAATACAGTCTTACTCGCTCCAATTATTCTTAAAAAATCTTTTATTCCCTCTATATCTTTTAAATAAATAATAAAGTTATTTCTTCGTTTACTAATCTTAGCGTTTAAATTATTTTTTATCATAAGTCTTTGAATAAATACTGCATCATCGTTGTAGTTTGAACTAATTTCAAGATGATATGCAGATTTTTGAGGATTATTAACCGAACCTCTTGCTAGAAAACATCCTCTTAAGAAGGCTCTTGCAAAATCATTGTTATTATAAATAATATCTTTATTGATTGAATCCCCTTCTAATGAAAATATATCAATTACTTTTTCTACATCACTAATAATATTAACTGAATATAAATTTTTGTGATTTAAATTACTATCTTTTTCGTTCGAAAGCTCATATTCAAGATCAAAAATATTTCGAAGAAATTGAATTAATCTTTTACAAACTAGAGGATTTCTAGAGTAAAAACTTATTTGTTTTACATAATCATTATATACATCGCTTGATAATCTTAGTAAGCCTTCTAATTCATATAAATCAGAGTTATCCATATTAATAGGTAATCTCGATAATTCATCCTTTACATCTTTAGCATAAGACATTAATATAACCTCTATTCACTAAGTATTCTAAATATAGAATATAGATTTTTAATTATAAAATCAGGTTCTAACTCTTCCATTTCTTCTATTCTTGATGAATAAGCAACAGCACAAGATTTAATATTTGCATTTTTTGCAGCTAATATATCATTTGGTGTATCTCCTACATAAATAGGATTTTTTGGATCATCAATCATGCTAAGGGCTTTTAATATACCTTCCGGATTTGGTTTTTCATTTTCAACATCATCATCACCAATAATTACAGAAAAATACTTTTTAATATCGAATAATTCTAACCCTTGAAGAATCGCGTCTTTTCTTTTATTAGATACAATTGCTAGTTTATATTTCTTTTTATGAAGTCTTTTAATCGTTTCAACCAATTTAGGAAAGCCTTTCACTAAATTGTCATGTTGTTCTAGATTAAACTCTCTGTAGTATTTTAACATTTCGTCAACTTTTTCTTCATCTTCTTCGTATCTAGAAAATGTTGTTTTAAGACTTGGACCAAAAAAACTCTCTAGTTCTTCATCCGTTAACACTTTGTCCTTCATAAAATGATCAAATGTATAAACAAAAGATCTTGTGATTAATTCTTGAGTATTTAATAAAGTTCCATCTAAATCAAATATAATTGTATTTGATTTAGTATCTTGAACATATTTAATCAACTCTTGGTATCTATGTTTTTCACCAAAGAATCTTTTTATTATTAAAAAAGCAACTCCACCAACTATAAAGAAAATACTTATCATTATGCTTACAGGTATATTTCCCCACATAAGTATTTCACCTGCACCAGAGTTACCTCTCATTTTTTCAGTGAATATTCTTACAACACCATATCCAATTAAATAGATACCCATTGCATCTCCTACTTTATATGGTTTTACAAATCTACGCATTAAATAAATAATTGCAATAACAATACAGTTTAATGCACTTTCATACAAAAACACAGGATGTCTATAAAAACCATCTATGTACATTTGTTCTGTTATAAATTTAGGAAACCATCCCAAAAAGGCATCAGTATTTTTAACTATAGGACCATATAGCTCTTGGTTGAAAAAATTTCCCCATCTTCCAAGTATTTGTCCTATTAGAAAACCTGGAGCTACAAATTCTAAAACTCTATATATGCTAACACCTTTCATTCTAGGGAAAATTAACATAAATATTATCGCAGCAATTACTCCACCTTGAATAGCCATTCCAGATAGTCCACCATTTAACCCAATAACGTCGGCAAAACTATCAAATTCACTTAAATTAAATAACACGTACCAAATTCTACAACCTATTATAGAAACAGGTATACCTATAATAAGTCCTGTGTATATATCATCAGTAGATACACCTAATTTTTTACCATCTTTAAGGGCAACATATATAGCTATTAATATACCAGTTAAAATAGCTAATGCATACCATCTTATTCCCCAAAAAGCGACT
>JBOFSX010000141.1:0-1710 GCA_051651765.1 Anaeroplasmataceae bacterium
AGTATCATTATTTTTTATATTATATTTATTTAAATCATCATTTGTCATTGTATATTCATTTATAACTTCTTTATCTCGAACTAAAAAGAAGTTAAAGAGTTCATGAGAGTTACGTTTATATTCATCTGTAGCAACAATAGAAAATTTTTGTTCGCCTAAGTCATTAAAGTTGCCTATATTTACAGAGTTATCTCCAGCTTTAACATTTTTCTTTACTATATTTTTTTTACCTTCAATCTTTATAGTAATAGTAAAAGTTTGAGAAGAATCTTCATAAGCATATTCCTTATGATTATAATCTGTAACATAAAAATTAATTATTACATCTTCTTTGGGTAATATAATTGGCTTTATATAATAAGTAGAGATGTAAGGTACGTGATTTGAATTAATATTATTTGATTTTGACAAGGTATATTTATATGTTTGAAAAAAGTAAATAGTTAAAATTGATAATATGAATATTAATAAAACAAGTATTGTAGTAATTATATTGATTTTCTTTATAGACATTTTGTACTTTATCATAGTCAATCTCCTGTAATTAAAAGTAATAAATAAGATTATTTATGTGTTCTTTTTATAATATGTTAAGTAATAGATATAAATTACATATATATTAAAAACATATAATAAGTCTCTAATCATACATTTTAAAATTAATAATAAGAGACTTATTTATATTAATTACTTAGTTTCTTTAATAGTGATGTTTGGGCATTGCCTTGTATCGGGATTACATAGTAATAAAGAATAAGGAGAGTAAATATTGTTAACTGCTACAATGTTTATATTATTTACAGTATTCTTAGTTAATCCTGTAATTACATGTGGTGAATTTGGAAGTGTTATTGAACAGTTCTCAATAGTCATAGTATCTTGAGTGACTAATTCACCAACTGAACCTTCAGTTCTATCGTCGTAGAAATTAATCATACCTAGTGTACTTATAGACATGAATTTATTATTTATCAAATTTATTGGTTTCTTCATAGCATAATTAGGAAGTCGTAAAAGGTATTTCTCATTAGTTATTAAGCTATTTTTTATAGTTAGGTTTAATTGTTTATCCCAATAGTATTTGTTAATGGTAAAATTATTAAGCGTACAATTATCTACTTGTATAATAAAGCCTTCTTTATCAAAAGCATACACGTCTATATTTGATAACTGTGAATCTTTGAATAATGAAACAAGGTTGTTGTTTGTTCCTTGTAAAAGTCCTCGTATATTTTCAAGCTTGCAATTATAGAATTTTCCAGCATAATGATGCTCACTATTGAGATTTTTTAAATGGCAATTGTTATAAATGGCACTTGATAAACCATATGAATAGTCTGTAGTAGGAGATATTACTTCAGGTCCAATATTACATCTAAGGTAAGTTGAATAGTAATTTCCATCTGCACGTTTATAAATATGACAATCTTTAACTATCATAATCCAATCGGTTTTATTATCGCAGTTAATACTACCAGTAATTGTATTATTAAAGAAACGTCTATAACCAGTCCTTACTCTAGAGTTATTTCCTAAATATGAATTTGAAAGGTTATTACAATTTCGAACTACGTAAGAATTAGATCTTTCCCAGAAATGAACCTTTCCAGCTAACATATTTTCAATTACGAAGTTATGACCAGCGAATGTTAAAAAATCATTAAGTGAGTTATGATGGAAATTAAGTTTTCTAAAAGTAATATCTTGCAT
>JBOFSX010000142.1:0-18031 GCA_051651765.1 Anaeroplasmataceae bacterium
AGTTAATACAGACTTTGGTAAACACCCTATTATCAATGTTATTTGGGCAGTATTATTCGGTGTTTGGATCGCTTTAAACCAATTCATCGCTGGTATCGTTCTATGTTTAACTATCGTTTTAATCCCAATTGGATTACAAGCGTTCAAATTCGCTAAACTAAGCTTCATACCTTTTGGAGCTACAATAGATAAAAAATAAATTTCCCCATAAAAAAAAGAACAGATTTCTGTTCTTTTTTTTGTTTATATTTAAGTCTGTCGTTTGATAATAGTCATAAAAATGTTATAATAATTTAAAGCTCGATATAAAACAAAGACTAGTTTTTTTAAAATTGCATGTTTTATGTTATTTTAAAACAAATTATTGATAAAAAGGAGAAAGATATGATTATTAAAGCAAATAAAAACATTACACAACAAGAAATATCTGATATTGTATCTTATCTTAGTAAATTTGGTCTAGAAGTCATAGATATATCTAGTAATGATTATAAAGTGTTTGGTGTTTTAGGTGATACATCAGTTATTGATGTCGAAGTTATTAAAGCATTTAAAGGTATAAATGATGTTACTAGAATACAATCACAGTATAAAAAAGCGTCTAAGTTATTTAAATCAGAACCTACTATAGTTGAGGTTTGTGGAATAAAAATAGGTGGGAATAATTTTACTGTAATGGCAGGGCCGTGTTCAGTTGAAGATGAAGATCAAATAATCGAAGTTGCAACAAAAGTAAAAGAATCAGGAGCATCGATTTTAAGAGGTGGCGCTTTTAAACCAAGAACAAGCCCATATGCTTTTCAAGGGCTTGAATTAGAAGGTTTAAATCTTCTTAAAAAAGCGAAAGAAGAAACTAAATTACCTATAATTACTGAAATAATGTCTGCAGATATGATTGATACATATATTAAAGATGTTGATATTATTCAAGTTGGTGCAAGAAATATGCAGAATTTTCATTTATTAAAAGCTCTTGGAAAAATAGATAAACCTATCCTTTTAAAAAGAGGACTATCAGCAACGGTGGAAGAATGGCTAATGAGCGCTGAGCACATATTAGCAGGTGGTAATAATAAAGTAATCTTATGTGAAAGAGGTATTAGAACTTTTGAAAAATATACTAGAAACACATTAGATTTATCTGCTGTACTCGCTGTTAAAGAATTGTCTCATTTACCAGTTATAGTTGATCCATCTCATTCAACAGGAAAAAGAAGTATGGTAGCTGCTTTATGCAAAGCTAGTATAGCAGTAGGAGCAGATGGACTACTTGTTGAAGTTCATAATAATCCTGATAAAGCTCTTTGTGACGGCTTACAATCTATTACACCAAAAGAGTTCGATGACTTGATGAGAGATCTTAAAAAGATTGCTCCAGTCGTAGACAAGATTATATAGACCATTTTTATATTCTTTTAAATCATTTATACAAAGAAAAGATGTGATATTAAATTATGAAAACAATAACACTAAATACTAACAACAAACCATATGATATTATTATTCAAGATAATTTAATATTAAACATTATTGATTATATCAAACCTATTTATAATGGAAGTAAGTTATATATAGTTACAGATAATTTAGTAGAAAAATTATATTTAGATAAAGTTGTTTTAATACTATCTAAATCATATCATTGTGAAACTATAGTTTTTGATAGTGGTGAAGATAATAAAACTCTTGATACATATAAGAGTATTTGCGAACAATTACTAGAAAAAGATATAAGAAGAGAAAATTTACTTATAGCTTTAGGTGGTGGAGTTGTTGGGGACATTACAGCATTTGTAGCATCCACAATTTATAGAGGGATTAACTATATAAACATTCCTACAACACTTCTTAGTCAACTAGATAGTTCTATAGGTGGTAAAACAGGTATAGATTTTTATGGTAGAAAAAATATATTGGGAACTTTTTATCAACCTTCTTTAGTATTAATTGATCCAATGTTTTTAACTACATTAAAAAAAGACGAAATTAATAATGGTTTAGGAGAATTAATAAAACATTATTTGATTGGCGATAAGACAATATTTGAAAATTATAATAATATAATTTCAGAAGAAATAATATATAAAAGTTTGCTTGTAAAAAAACATTATGTAGAAAATGATGTTTATGATAAATCTATTAGAATGATATTAAATTTTGGTCATACTTTTGGACATATAATTGAACTTAAATATAATCTAAGCCATGGAATTGCTGTTATAAACGGTATGATTCTTGCTATTAAATATGGTGTAGATCTTAAAATAACAAATCCTAAACTTTTAAATGAGTTATATTCGCTTTTAGATTTTTTAAATATTGAATACAACCAATATAATTACAGTGATTATTTCAAAGATATAATCTACGATAAAAAGAATTTAGATGGAATCATTAATTTTATATTACTAAAAGATATTAATGATCCTGTTATATATAAAATTATAGAATCACAAATAAAGGAATGATTTAAGTGAATGTTATAATAACACCTAATAAATTAAAAGGGAGTATAGATATACCCTCTTCGAAAAGTATAACTCATAGAGCTATAATAGCTGCTTGCTTAGCCTCAGGTAAAAGCACTATATCTAATATAGTCTATTCTAATGATATAAAAGCAACTATTAACTGCATGAGAAGTTTAGGGGCTATTATAAAAGAATTTGATGATTATGTAGAAATAGATGGTAGCAGCATTAAAAGACTTTCTAATTTTATTAATGCTGATGAGTCAGGCTCTACAATGAGATTTTTAATACCTATTTGTTTAACAGTAGATTCGAAAATTACATTTTTAGCTAGTGAAAGTTTAAAAAAAAGACCTATAGATACGTATCTTGATATTTTTGATAAACAGAATATTAAATATGATATAGAAGAACGTTCGTTTCCTTTAACAGTACATAATGGTTTAAAACCAGGTATATTTGAGCTTGAAGCTAATATATCATCACAATATATCACGGGATTATTATTTGCATTACCTTTACTTAATAAAGATAGTAAAATAATTTTAACAACGAATTTAGAATCAAAAGGTTATGTTGACTTAACTTTAGATATCCTTAAAAAATTTAATATAGAAGTAATTAATCATGATTACAAGTCATTTGAAATTAAAGGTAACCAGATATATAAACCTACTGATATGATGGTGGAAGCTGATTATTCTCAAGCAGCATTCTTTTTAGTTGCAAATACGTTAGGTTCAAATATTACAATAAATAACTTAGTTGAAGACTCTAAACAAGCTGATTATAAAATTATAGATGATATTAACAAATTTAAAGGTGCTTGTCTTTTTAAAAATAATAAACTAGTATGTAAGCCAGCTAACACTATGGCTACTATTATAGATTTAAAAGATTCTCCTGACTTAGGTCCAATACTGTCGTTATTAGCATCCTTAAGTGAAGGTGAATCTAAACTCATAAATGCTAAGAGGTTAAGAATTAAAGAAAGTGATAGAATATCTTGTGTAAAATCTGAGTTAGAAAAACTTGGTGTAACTGTTAAAGAAAGCTTAGATTCGCTTACTATATACGGTAGAAATAACCTTAAAGGATCACTTGATCTATATTCTCATAATGATCATAGAATAGTAATGATGTTAGCAATTGCTAGTACAGTTTGTGACAGTAAAATTAAAATTCATAATGCAGAGGCAGTAAATAAATCTTATCCAAATTTCTTTGAAGACTTTATTAAACTAGGAGGAGTAATAGAATATGAACAGTAACTTAACTGAATATAGAAAATCTATAAATGAATGTGATAAAAAAATTATAGAATTATTCAAACAAAGAATGAACCTAGTTTCTAAAGTAGCTGAGTATAAACTTAAAAATAATATTGAAGTACTTGATTCTAATAGAGAAGCTCAATTATTAGAAAATAATGTTAAGTTGTTAGATGATAAATCTCTTGAAGAATTCTACAAAAAAGTATTAAAGTCTATTATCGAAGTAAGTAAAGAATATCAAAATGATATTATAAAAAAAAGATCATGTTAAAATATGGTCTATTAGGAGCAAAATTGGCTCATAGTTATTCAAAACTTATACATGAAAAAATTTATAGATTAAAAGATGTTAATGCCTCTTATGATTTAATAGAAACAAACGAGGATGAATTAGAAAAAGTATTAGACAAGCTAAGAACTAAAGAATATAGTGGCTACAATGTTACTATACCTTATAAAACAACAGTTATAAAATACTTAGATGAGTTAACAGAAGAAGCAAAAAAAATAAATAGTGTAAATACAATTAAACTTATAGATAATAAATTAGTTGGCTACAACACTGATTATGAAGGATTTAAATATTTATTGCTAGATACAAAACTTAACCTAACTTCTAATTTTTATATATTAGGTAATAGTGCTACAGCTAAAACAGTATCTAGCGTTTTAACTGATTTGAACATAAAAAATCAAATTGTATCTAGAACTAAATCTATAAATACAATTACATACGATGAATTAAAAATAACTAACAAAGATATATTAGTGAATACTACACCTGTAGGTATGTATCCTAATAACGATTCTATACTTAGTAAAGATGTGGTATCTGAGGCTCAAGGTGTTATAGATCTTATATACAATCCGACTATTACTAAGTTTATGAGTTATAATAAGGATAGTTATAACGGATTACTTATGTTAATTAGACAAGCTATTTTATCAGATGAAATATTTTTTAATAAGAAGCTTAATCTAGATATATCTATAATTTCTAAATATATATTAAAGGAGATTGAACATGAATAATTTTGGAAAAATTTTTAATATAAGTATTTATGGTGAATCTCATGGTAGTAGTGTGGGCGTTATAATTAATGGCGTTCCTCCTGGAATACATATTTCTCTTGAAGATTTTACAAATGATTTAAATCAAAGAAAAGCAGGTTTGTTAGGAACGACTACGCGAGTTGAAGATGATATTCCTATTATTGAATCAGGTGTTTTTAACAATTATACTACTGGATCTCCATTAATGATTAAATTCTTAAATTCTAATATATCTTCAAAAGATTATTCTAATATAAAAAATATTCCTAGACCTGGCCATGCTGACTATACTAGTTATATTAAATACAATGGATTTTCTGATTATAGAGGGTCTGGCCACTTTTCAGGTAGATTAACAGTAGCTTTAGTAGCTGCTGGTGTTGTAGCTAAAAAAATAACTAATTTTAATTATTCATCTAAAATAATAAATTTAAATGGATCAACTGATGAAAACAAATACGAATCAATTATAAAAGAGTCTATAAAAGAAAAAGATTCTATTGGTGGTATTGTACAGATTGAAGTTGATAATGTTAAAACAGGGCTAGGAGAACCGTTTTTTTATTCAGTGGAATCAGCAATATCATCTATTCTATTTAGTATAGGAGGGGTTAAAGGTGTTGAATTTGGAACAGGATTTAATGGTGTTAATCTTAAGGGTTCGTTATTTAACGATTCTATAATAGATGAAAGTGGAAAAACTAATACAAATAATAGTGGTGGTATTAATGGGGGAATTACTAATTCAAATCCTTTAATTATTAAAGCTTTTGTAAAACCAACATCTAGTATCATGCTAGAACAAAATACTTATGATTTTAAAAATAAAAAAATGACTAATCTAAAAATAGAAGGTAGACATGACACAGCTATAGTGTTAAGAGCTAGAATTTGTCTTGAAGCAGCAACAGCTATAGCTTTGGCTGATCTTTATTTATTAGATAAAACTAGAAGATAGGAATGTATATATGACAAAATTTAATGAAGTAAACAAAACTCTAACAAATGAAGAAGCTTTTAAGGAAGCCGATAGATGTCTTAGTTGCAAAAAACCAAGATGTGAACTAGGATGTCCTGCATCACTTCCTATAAGAGATTTTATCTTAAAATTAAAACAAAGAAATATAAACGAAGCTTACGATTTGATACTTGAAAAATCAAATTATTCAAGTATTTGTTCTAGAGTATGTGATCATCAAAAACAATGTATTGGAAATTGTATACTTAATGTTAAACAAAACCCAATAAACGTTGGTGGATTAGAAAGATTTATAAATGATAATCAAACAAAAGAATTAAAATTAACTAAAAATGAAAAAGTTGGTAAAGTAGCTATTATAGGTGCTGGACCAGCTGGACTATCTTGTGCTTTAGAGCTTGCTAAAAATAACGTTGATGTAGTAGTATTTGAAAAAGAGTCTTATCTAGGCGGTGTAAGTGCCTATGGTATTCCTGAATATAGATTACCTATTGATGTATTAAATAAACACATAGATAATTTAAAAAAATATAATATAGATTTTGTATTAAATAAAGATATGTCTAATACTGATTTGAATGATCTTAAAAAAGAAGGATTTGACAAGGTTTTTATCTCAATTGGTTTGACATCAAGCAAACTATTAAATATTGAAAATGAAAATGCTGTTGGAGTTGTAGATGCTAACGTATTTTTAAAACAAGTTAATGAGAATATAAAGTTTAATAAAGGTGTTTTACCACATTTAAAAGGTAAAACAATAGTTGTCGGAGCAGGTAACGTAGCGATGGATGCCGCAAGAACAGCTAAAAGAATATCAGATAACGACGTTATTATAGTTTATAGAAGAAGTATAGATGAAGCACCTGCAAGTAAACTTGAACTTAAAGAATCACATGAGGAAGGTGTATTATTTAATTTCTTAACAAATCCAACTAAAGTTCTTACAGATGATAATAATAACGTTATTGGAGTAAGATGTGAAAAGATGATATTACTTGAAGCTGATGAATCGGGAAGAAGGATCCCATCAGGAAGCGGTGAGTTTTTAGATATAGAATGTAATAATATAATTGTAGCTATAGGACAAGCTCCAAATACATCTTTAATTACTAAAAATAGTATAGATAATAAATCAGGATATATAGTCACAAATGATGAATTATTGACAAATAAAGATTATATATATGCTGGTGGAGATATTGTTAGAGGTGCGGATACAGTTGTTAGATCTATGGTTGATGGTAAGAAAGCTGCTAGCATAATTATAAGTTCTTTAAAATAGATCCAAAAACTTATTAATTATTGATTTTGAAATCAAAAAAATGTATAATATATTAGATAAAAAATCGGAGGAATTATTATGTCGAACAACGTATTAGCTTTATCTTTTTGGAATTTAACCGAAACTAATAGTTATTTAGTATTAGCGATCGGAATATTGATTGTACTTTTAGCTATTATCTTATTGATAGTTTCTATTAAATCAAAAATGAGCAAAAACAATTTAAAAGAAGGTTCAGATATAGAAAATAATTCTAAACCAGCAAAATTAACTAAAGAAGAAAAAATGGCTGAAAAACAAAAGGAACAAGAGGCTATTTACGCTTTAAAAGAAGAAAAAAGAGCACAAAAACAAAAAGAGCAAGAAGATATACTTGCTTTAAAAGAAGAGAAAAAAGCTCAAAAAGAAAAAGAAGTTCAAAATCAATCTGTTGTTAAAGAAGAAGTAAAAAAAGTGGTAACTGTAAAAGAAGAAGTGAAAGCAGAAAAGAAGGAAGTTATTAAAGAAATTAAATCTGTTGAATCTACAGTAAAATCGACAACTACATCTAAACCAGTAGTTAAAGAAGAAAATTCAGCAGAACCTAAACAAGCAAAATATGCAGGAAAATATATAATATTTCCTGATACAGAATTTTTCAGATATAAATTGAAAGCTTCTAACGGTGAAATACTTGTAACAAGTGAACCTTATAAAACAAAAACAAGTGCTAAAAAAGGTATTGAAAATCTACAAAATAGTTTAAATGATGCTTTAATCGATGTTAATGAAGACAAACATGGATTATTTAGATTCAGACTAACAACTAAAATGGGAAGAATTTTAGTTCAAAGTGCTAACTATGATACAAAACAAAAAGCTAAAAGCGCATCTGAATCTTTTAGAAAATTTGTACTAACAGATGTTATAGAAATGGATGAAGATCATAAAGAAGTTCATTTGGCCGTTGAAAGAGAAAAGATAGTAATAAATATAAATCCAGAAATTCAAGGAAAATTTATCATTGATAAAGATGATGATGGTTTTAAATATGTACTAAAAGCAAATAATGGTGTTATTTTGTGTCAAAGTAAAATATATAAATCAGCTGCTTCATGTAAAGCTGGTCTTAGCATTTTCAAAGATGCAGTTTATACTGGTGATTTTTATATTGCTAAGGATAAAAATAAGAAATTCCAATTTAAACTATATTCAGTACAAAATAGATTAGTAGCTGACGGTGAAGTATATAGTAATAGACAAGCTTGTTATAATGTTATTGAATCGATTAAAAGATTTACTAAATTAGCTGAACTAGAATAAAATTTAATACTAAATAAGATAGATAGTAATTATCTATCTTATTTTTTCTTTTAAATACTTGTAGTTTTATAATTCATATGCTATAATTATGAAGTTTTAAATGGTCTGGTGGTGTAGTGGTTAACATGCTAGTCTGTCACACTGGAGATCGCGGGTTCAAGTCCCGTCCAGACCGCCATTTAATGCACCCATAGATCAATTGGATAGATCGTTTGACTACGGATCAAAAGGTTAGGGGTTCGACTCCTCTTGGGTGCGCCATATTTAAATTATTAAAGCCAACTTTCGTTGGCTTTTTTTTATTAATTAGTATTAATTTTTTTATAAAATGCTATAATAAATAAAAGGTAGGTGTTAACATGAGAAAGACAAAAATAATATGTACATTAGGACCAGCAGTAGACGATTATAACATTTTAAAACAAATGATTTTAAATGGATTGGATTGTGCTAGACTTAATTTTTCACACGGAACACACGAAGAGCAAAAAGTAAGAATTGATAATGTTAAAAAAGCTAGAGAAGAGCTAGGTTATCAAATCCCTATCTTACTTGATACAAAAGGACCTGAAATTAGAATAAAAAACTTTAAAGACAAAAGCATTATTTTAAAAGAGGGACAAAAATTTATTTTATCATCGGATTCTAAAACAATAGGTGATGAAAGTACTGTAGGATTATCATATCCGAATTTAGCAAAATACGTAAAAAAAGGAAACAAAATCCTAATTGATGATGGAAAAATAGAAATGGAAGTTTTAGAACTTTCAAAAGAAGATGTAGTTTGTAAAGTATTAAATGGTGGAAAAGTTTCTAATCATAAAAGTATAAATATTCCAAATGTAATAGTTAATATGGAATACTTAAGTGAAGTTGACAAAAAAGATATTATCTTTGGTATATCTCAAGATGTAGATTATATTGCAGCATCATTTATTAGAAGAAAACAAGATATTATTGATTTAAGAAACTTTTTAAAAGAAAATAACGGTGAATCAATAAAAATTATTTCTAAAATTGAGAACATTGAAGGTGTTAACAATATGCAAGAAATAATTGATTTATCAGATGGAGTTATGGTTGCTCGTGGAGATCTTGGCGTGGAGGTTGCTTTCAAGAAATTACCTTCAATTCAAAAAGATATGATAAGTCATTGTTTCAGATCAGGTAAAATAGTTATAACAGCAACACAAATGTTAGATTCAATGCAAAGTAATCCTAGACCAACTAGAGCCGAAGTAAGTGATGTAGCTAATGCTGTTTATGATAGAACAAGTTGCATTATGCTAAGTGGAGAAAGTGCTGCAGGTATTTATCCAGTGGAATCTGTTAAAACTATGGGAGAAATTGCTAGCTATGCTGAAGAAGATATAAATTATGAAGAAAGATTTAAAAGATATAATTTGAATTTAGGTCATAATTTTGTTAGTTCATTATGTAATGCAGCAGTATCATCTTCATACCAAATTGATGCTAAAGCAATTATTTGCATGACTATTAATGGAGTTACTGCTGAAATGATTTCTTCTTATAGACCTAAGTGTCCTATTATAGCGATTACACTAAATCCCAAAGTATGTAGACAACTAAATCTGGCTTGGAATGTAAAACCTATACTAGCAGAAAGAAAGAAAAGTACAGATGAATTATTTTTATATGCTATTACAAAAGCCAAAGAAACAGGGCTTGTTAAAAAAGGTGACCAAGTAGTTATTACACTTGGTTCTATAGTAGGTAGTGGAATTACAGATACATTGAAATTACATGTAGTGGAGTAACAAAACATAAACAAAGGGGAATAATATGATTTTAACTTTCGCTGAAACAATGGCTAAATGGGGAAACGTTATACTAGAGTGGTTAAAGACTTCTGGAATAAAATTATTGATTGCTTTAATAATTTTAATAATAGCATTTAAACTAATAGACCTAGTATTTCGACTAATAGAAAAAAAATTACTAAAAAGAAAAATAGATAAAAGTGCAGTATTTTTTATAAAGACATTATCTAAGATTTTACTTAAAGTACTTGTCTTTATATCATTATTAAGTTTTGTAGGATTTGAAGTAGCTGGACTAGCTGCAATGCTTGCTGCTATGGGGGTAGCTGTTGGACTTGCTTTACAAGGTTCTTTATCAAATTTAGCTGGAGGCATCATTATTTTATTAATGAAACCATTTAGATCGGGAGATGTTATCGAAACATCTACTCATAAAGGTACTGTAGAACAAATTAATTTATTCTACACATACCTTATTACGGCAGATAATAGAAGCATTACAGTACCTAATGCAGTTTTATCAAATAATGCAATAGTTAACTTGACTACTAAACCTACTAGAAGAGTAGATATAGTTTTTAGTATTAGTTATGACTCTAATTACGAATTAGCTAGGTCTATCATTCTAGATATTTGCAATAAAAATGAGTTAATACTTAAAGACCCTGAAACAGTAGTGAGAATGAGTTCTCACGGAGCTTCAGGTATTCAATTAACTGCAAAAGCTTGGGTAAAAACTGCTGATTATTGGGAAGTTAACTATTATCTTTTAGAGGAAGTAAAAAAACAGTTTGATCAAAATAATATTGCTATACCATTTGATCAGTTAGATGTATTTTTTAAAAACAAAGATTTTATTTCTAAAAAGAAAGAGTTGTAATTATGAGCCTAAGTCTAATAAGTATAAATCAACAATTAGTAAAAGATTTTGAATCACTCTTAGATAAAAAGAATCCGAATTTCTACCTATTAGTATCATCTTTGGCATCATTAGACAACAATAATGAAATTCAGCTAGAGTATTTAAATAAATTAAATCAAAAATTAAATGTAGGAGAAAATCTTAGTCAATTATTTGCAGTTCTTCAAGGATTATTTGTTGCAATCGATTCGCTATATTCTCTTAGTTATTCTGTTTCTAATAGCAAGAATTTCATTAATATTAATCAAAATCAACAATTAAGAGAATTGAAATATGTTAGAAATGATGTTGTGGGTCATCCAACTAATAGAGTTTATGAAGATTCTAAAATAGGATGTTGTCTTCTTAGAAAAGAAGATATTCAAAACGGGAAGTTTAGATATTATGTATATTTTAATAACTCTGTTAGTTCTAAGGATATAAATTGTAATGATTTGATTGATGCATTTTATGCTGAATCAAATAAGTTATTAGAATCATTATTAAAATACGATAACAAAATCACATCAAATGTTTTATTGTCTATGATTAATGACATTTTAAAAGAGTATCAAAAAGGTTTAGATATTAAAGAGTCTCTAGATAAGTTAAAGATAGAATATAAAAAAACATACACTAATAATTCAGATAGACACAGATTTATTTGGAGAATAGATTTGATTAAAAGATTAAATGACATATATTATGATGATGAATGTGATAATGACTTTCTAGATTATGCAACTGAATATCAAATAGAAAAATTGTTTGATGCTTTAAATCTTGAGACAAATTTTACACCAAAAACAAAACTTCCTAAATATATATCTGCTATATATCGAATGTTTAATAATAATGATCATATAATTGATTCTATTAAATATTTAATTGACCCAACACACCCATTGTTTTTATCAAGTTTTAATGAGTTGTTTTCATACGCTAAATCAAAGTCAATAACTTATGCGATTAAATATCTAGAATTAATAGATAAATACTATAAGAAAAAAGATTATGAAATAGTTTATTGTTTTACAATAGTTTTAAAAAAATACAATAAATTCAAATAAAAGCTTTCTTATTGAAAGCTTTTTTAATTTGTAAGCGTATCAAATGCTAATAGTTATTTTCTTTAACATAGATATTTATTCTTAATAGTGTTATAATATTAAAGTTTGAAAGGTAAGGGTCATAATATGGATATTAGAAATGTTGCAATAATTGCGCACGTTGACCATGGTAAAACTACACTAGTAGATAAATTATTAGTAGGGTCTCATACATTTAGAGAAAATCAAAATGTAGAAGAAAGAGCTATGGATAGTAATGCATTAGAAAAAGAAAGAGGTATTACTATACTTGCTAAGAATACAGCAATCAAGTATAAAGATACTAAAATAAATATACTGGATACTCCAGGTCATGCTGACTTTGGTGGAGAAGTAGAAAGAATTATGAAAATGGTTGATGGTGTTATACTTGTTGTGGATGCCTATGAGGGAACTATGCCTCAAACTAGATTCGTATTAAAAAAAGCTTTAGAAGCTAAACATAAATTGGTAGTGGTTATTAACAAAGTTGATAAACCATCTGCTAGAGTATTAGAAGTTTTAGATGAAATACTTGAGTTATTAATCGACTTAGGTGCTGAAGAAGATCAATTGGAATTTCCTGTTGCTTACGCATCAGCAATTAATAATACTTCATCTTTATCTCATGTATTAGAAGATCAAAAATCTGGTATGGACGATGTCCTTAATCTAATCTTAGATAAAATTCCAGCTCCTGATAATGATAGAACTTTATCTCTTCAATTCCAACCTGCATTATTAGACTACAATGATTTTGTTGGTAGAATAGGTGTTGGTAGAGTTGTTAGAGGAACTATTAAATCTGGTAGCAGTGTAAGCTGTATTAGACTTGATAAAACTGTTAAACAATTTAGAATTCAAAAACTATATACTTTTATAGGGTTAGATAAAGTAGAAGTTGAAGAAGCTTATGCTGGAGATATAGTAGCTATATCTGGTCTTGCTGATATTTCAGTAGGTGAAACTGTATGTAATACAGGACAAGAAGAAGCTCTTGAACCAATAGCTATAACTGAACCAACTGTACAGATGACTTTTGGTACAAACACTTCTCCATTTTGTGGTAAAGAAGGTAAGTTTGTAACTTCATCAAAAATAGAAGAAAGACTTATGAGAGAAATTGAAAAAGATGTTGCTCTTAAAGTTGATAGACAAGGTAAAAGTGAAGAATGGATTGTATCTGGTAGAGGAGAACTTCATTTATCTATATTAATCGAAAACATGAGACGTGAAGGATTTGAATTTCAAGTTTCAAGACCTATGGCTATTTTAAAAGAAGAAAACGGTGTAACACTTGAGCCTTATGAGTATGTAGTTATAGATGCTCCTAATGATACAATTGGTACAATAATTGAAATGTTAGGTAATAGACGCGGTTCTATGCAAAACATGCAAAATACTGAAACTCAATCTAGAGTAACTTATACAATACCTTCAAGAGGTTTAATTGGATTCAATACAGATTTCATGACAGCTACTAAAGGTTACGGTATGATTTCTCATACCTTCTTAGACTATAGACCTTTAGAAGCTATGGTTGTGGGAATGAGACCTTCAGGAGCAATGGTTTCTAACTCAGACGGACAAACTACTTCATATGCTATTGGAGCTCTTGAAGATAGAGGTGTTATGTTTATAGAACCAGGTACTTCAGTTTATGAAGGTATGATTGTAGGAGAATGTAATAAAGATTTAGATTTAGCAGTTAATGTTGTTAAAGCTAAACAACTTACAAATACTCGTAGTGCATCTAAAGACTCTACAGTAGTACTTAAAAAACCTAAAATGATGACATTAGAATCATGTATAGAATTTTTAAATGATGATGAATTAGTAGAAGTAACTCCTAAGTCAATTAGACTAAGAAAGAAAATACTTAATACTGACCAAAGAAAAAAATTCGATTCTATGAAAAAGTGGGACAAAGTAAATAATTAATTACATAAAAGAATAAGCCTTTAATTTGGTTTATTCTTTTTTTTATATTAAAATTAATATACTTTTATGTTAAAATAGTTTTAACATCAAAGTAATTTTATGGAGGTTTTTATGAAAAATGCAAAACAAATTGTAAACACACTTTTAGTAGAAGTTTTTAATCATATTTTAGATATTGAAGAAGAATATATCAATAAGCTAAATGTCAATCTATCTATAAAAGAGATACATGTATTAGAAGCAATTAATTTAGTTGATGAAAAGACAATGTCTAATATTGCAAGAAAGTTAAGAATTACTGTTGGAAGTTTAACAGTATCTATTGATAGACTTGTAAGTAAAGGTTTCGTCCTAAGAGAAAATGATCCATCTGACAGAAGAATTGTTAGATTAGCTTTATCGAATAAAGCTAAAATTGCATTAAAAAGTCATGATGACTTTCATGATGCTATGTTAAATGATATCTTTCATAATATAGATGTTGAAGAACAACAAACGCTAGTAAAATCCTTGGAATATATTAAAGATTATTTTATAAAAAAATACTAATTTTTTTTTGAACGTTTTATTTGAGTATATACTCTAATAGGAGTATAATAAAAATATAAAATTAAGTGTGGAGGGAAATATGAAAAAAACAATTAAAAGAATGGCTATAGATGGAAATTATGCTGCTGCATATGCTTCGTATGCATTCACTGAAGTAGCAGGAATTTATCCTATTACTCCATCAACACCAATGGCTGAATACACAGACGAGTGGGCTAGTCAGGGAAAGAAAAACATTTTTGGAATGCCTGTTAAAATTGTAGAAATGCAATCAGAAGCAGGAGCTGCGGGTACTGTGCATGGTTCTTTACAAGCAGGAGCATTAACTACAACATACACAGCATCTCAAGGTTTATTACTTAAATTACCTAACATGTATAAAATTGCTGGTGAATGTTTACCAGGTGTTATACATGTAGCTGCAAGAAGTTTAGCTGCACAAGCTTTATCTATTTTTGGAGATCACCAAGATGTTATGGCTGCAAGACAAACTGGGTTTGCAATGTTATGCTCAAATTCAGTACAAGAAGTAATGGATTTAGCTGGTGTTGCTCATTTATCAGCAATTAAAACTAGTATACCTTTTCTTCATTTTTTTGATGGTTTTAGAACTTCTCATGAAGTAAATACTGTAGAAGCTATTGATTATGAAGTATATGAAAAGTTAATAGATAAAAAAGCTGTTGAGAAATTTAGAAGTGAAGCACTTAATCCTGCACATCCTAAATCAAGAGGAACTGCTCAAAATAATGATGTATATTTTCAAACTAGAGAATTACAAAATACTAAATACGATGTTATTCCTGATGTAGTAAATGATTACATGAAAGAAATCTCTAAAGTTACTAAAAGAGATTATGCCCCTTTTAATTACTATGGTGCAAGTGATGCAACTGATATCATTGTAGCTATGGGTTCTTCATGCGAATGTATTGAAGAAGTTATTGATTACATGACTAAAAATAATGAAAAAGTTGGTTTAATTAAAGTTCATTTATATAGACCATTTTCAAAAGAATACTTTATGAAAGTATTTCCTTCAACTGTAAAAAGAATAGCTGTTTTAGATAGAACAATTGAACAAGGTTCAGTTGGTGAACCTTTATACTTAGATATTCAATCTATTTTCTATGGAGAAAAAAACCAACCATTAATAGTTGGTGGTAGATACGGATTATCAAGTAAAGATGTTACACCTGATATGATTTATTCAGTTTTTGATAATTTAAAAAATAAACAAATCAATAGATTTACAGTAGGTATCAATGATGATATTACATTCAAATCTCTTGATTATTCTAAACACATAGATACTGCTGATAAAGATACAACTGAATTATTATTCTTTGGATTAGGTTCTGATGGTACTGTTGGTGCTTGTAAAAATATTTCTAAAATAGTTGGAGATAATACTGAATTATATGCTCAAAGTTATGCAGCTTATGATTCTAAAAAATCTGGTGGTTCTACTAGACTTCATTTAAGATTTGGTAAACAACCAATTAGATCAACATACCTAGTTAATACTCCACACTTTGTATCATGTTCACTTGATTCATATCTTTCTAAATTTGATATGATTAAAGGAATTAGAAATAATGGTGTATTCTTATTAAATACAACATTTGATGCTACTAAAATATTAAGCATACTTCCTAATTCTTATAAAAAAATTATGGCAGAAAGAAATGTTAAATTCTATATAATCAATGCTAATAAAGCAGCGCTTGACTGTGGATTTAGAAGAGGTTTAGGTGTTAACACTATTATGCAATCAGCATTCTTTAAATTAAATGAACAAGTTATGAGTTATAATGATTCATTAATGCATATGAAAGAAATGGCTACTAAAACTTATATTAAAAAAGGACAAGAACTTGTTGATCAAAATCATAAAGCTATTGAACTTGGTGGAAGCTTATTAGTAGAAGTTGCTGTTGACAAAGCGTGGGCTTCTTTAGAAAACGAAACACATAAAGTAGATAAGTCTAGACCTAAATTTGTAAGAGAGATAGTTGATGTGATTAATTCTATAAATGGAGATTCACTTCCTTTATCAGTATTTAAAGATTATCAAGATGCTCATATGCCTCAAGGTGTAGCTGCTTATGAAAAACGTGCAGTAGCAAGTCAAACTCCTAAATGGTTAAAAGATAGCTGTATTCAATGTAATCAATGTGCATTTGTTTGTCCTCACGCTACTATTAGACCATTCTTAGTAAATGAAGAAGAAGTAAATAAAGCACCAAAAAATTCTGAGTTCTTAGATGCAACAGGATTTAAAGATTACAAATACTCAATGGTAGTATCACCTCTTGACTGTACTGGTTGTGGAGTGTGTGTATCTGTATGTCCAGGTAAGAGAAATAAAGATACTGGAGAAGTATCTAAAGCTCTTGTATTACAAGATATGGATGATGCTAGAAAAAATAATGAACCGGCTATTGCAGAATACTTCTATGATAAAGTTTCATATAAATCAGAAGTAGCAGGAAATGCAAATCCTAAAAACTTACAGTTTACTAAACCATTATTCGAATTCTCAGGAGCTTGTGGTGGTTGTGGTGAAACTCAATATGTTAAAGCAGTATCACAATTATTTGGTGATAGAATGTTAGTCGCTAATGCAACTGGATGTACTTCTATATATTCTGGTTCTTATCCATCAACACCTTATACTACAAATAAAGATGGAAGAGGTCCAGCGTGGGCTAATTCATTATTTGAAGATAATGCTGAATTTGGATTCGGTATGAAAATAGCATTTGAAACTCTAAGAGATAGAATTCAAAATATTATGTCTCTTAATCAAGATGCAATGACTGAAAATCTAAAAAAATTATCTAATGAATGGATGAACAATAGACAAGATGGAGAAATGACTAAACAGTTATATCAACCATTAGTAGATGAGTTAAGCCTTTCAAAAGAAAAATTTGCTAAAGAAATATTATCATTAAAAGACTACTTAATCAAAACTTCTCAATGGATCATTGGTGGAGATGGTTGGGCTTATGATATAGGTTATGGCGGATTAGATCACGTTATAGCTAATAACGAAGATGTAAACATATTAGTGGTAGATACAGAAGTTTACTCTAATACTGGAGGACAATCTTCTAAGTCAAGTGGAGCAGGCTCTATTGCTAAATTTACAGCTAGCGGAAAACCTGGTAAAAAGAAAAATCTTGCAAGTATAGCTATAAGTTATGGTCATGTTTATGTTGCTCAAATATGTCATGGTGCAAGTCACTTACAAGTAGTTAAAGCTTTAAAAGAAGCTGAAAGCTACAAAGGGCCTTCTATAATTATATGTTATTCTCCATGTATAGCTCATAATATCAAAGGTGGTTTATACAATTCTCAATCAGAAGCTAAACTAGCTACTGAGTGCGGATATTTTCCTA
>JBOFSX010000143.1:0-3115 GCA_051651765.1 Anaeroplasmataceae bacterium
CTATAATAGTGCATTTTTACTTGAATAATTTTACAGTTGAATAGAAAAACACATTTTTAAGCTATTTTTAATGACTCGAAAATTTCTTCTATCGGCTTACCACTTGTGGCAGCTTCGTAAATATATAAAACTTTAGATTTTTCTAAATCTTTCTTAGCGGCTTTATATCCAGTATTAAAGTGATAAGAATCATTATAATATATTTTACAATAAGTATAATTTACTAACATTATTGTTAAATATCTATTGATACTTTTTTCGCTTCTTACCTGATATCCATCTAGTCCTAAGTAAGTTTTACAATCTCTAAAAAATGGCTCAATAGCCCAACGATCAGTATATTGATTTAAAATATCTAACGGTATTAATGATTTGTCTAAGGAAATAAAAGTTTTCAATGCTTTATCTTTTTGAAAAGCATTTTTAGGATAACTTAAAATAATAGAAATATCATTTCTATCTTTCAAATTGCCAACATAGTTGTGAATATAATATTGTTTACCTTCAACGGTGACAAGGTCAAAGTCTTTAATATTCAATGATGTAGCAAATTTGTGAAGTTTTATTCCTAGTCTTTCATGACCTTTTGGAAAAATAACTCTGTTAGTTTTTAAAGCACCAATATAGCTATAGCCAGCTTTTTCAGAGGCATTAAAAATATCTTTACAACTATACCAACTATCACATAAAACATATCCTTTATTTTCAGGCTTAGGGAGTGTTGCAATTAAATTTCTACTTAACTCTATTTTACTCATAGATTCTTTATCATAAATATCAATTGAATATGGAAGAACTAGTCCGTCACACGATAGTAAAGAAACTAATATTTGATGACCATATACATTTGTACCTTTTAAATGAGAATTATGAAATGAACACTTTTCAATTGGATTTTTAGCCTTTGACGAGGGCTTTGTCTTTTCGGAAATAGTGTCATCAATAATAAAGTATATAGGTTGATTAGATTCTTGTGCTTTAGCCCAAATAAGTTCTACTATATATGATTTTAATGCTCGTTCTAAAAGTTTTTCATCCCAAGAACTATTTGAAAGAAATCTAGTACTACTAGTTCTATGCCTTGCAGGAGAAAGCTCCGCTACGTCGGAAATTTTCCCGTTAAAACCTTTTGATATCATAGCATTCATCATATTTTCTAAGTGGCTTAATTGTGGCTTTGTTAGGTATAAATCAAAATTTAATTGTTTAAAAAATTTGTATATTGATAATTCATTTGATATAATTGCGTTATAAAACATTTATGTATAGCTCCTTGCTGTCGTTTTGTGTGAGAACTCTATTATAGCAAGGATTTATCATAAATGTTTTTTATTTTATTCAGTTGTAAAATTATTCAAGTGTTTTTGCACTATTATAGATATAATAAATAATAAAATGGAGGTTTTATAATGAAGTTTAAAAATAGTTTGTTTGTAATTTGTACAGTTCTACTATGTTCTGTTATCACAACTGGGTGTGGTGTTGCAAAAAATGAAAAAGAAGCAAAGGTAGAAAACAATTATGTATTAGAAATTGAAAATGGAGAAAGATTTTTCAAATCAGAGTTTGTTCCAAAATCAGATAGCGAAAAGATTATTCTTGATTATTTTAAAATTCAAATAAGTGATGAGTATGATGAATTTAAGAATGTTCTTATTGATAGCGAACAATATACTTACTATCCCGAAACATATAAAAAAAATTTTGATGAAGGATTGTACACCGAAGAATTAACAGTGCATAGTTTATCAACTTTAAATGAAGATGAATATATTAATGATACTAATGGACTTAAATATTATTCTTATATGGAAAGACTTAAAGCGTATAATCCAAGTGCATTTGAAATCATTGAGGTCAATTATACAAATAAACTAACTGATGAATATAATAAAATTGCTCAATGGGGTAGTGGAAATTGGACAAGATATTTTGTAGTTGTTAAAGAAAAAGAAGACTCTAACTGGAAAATATTTGATGTATATGGTCATATGTAAACAATAAATAACTTCTTTAACAATATGAGGTAGTCTAAATTTAGACTGCCTCATATTTATGTCTTAAATCAACAATTTTATCTAACACAGCCTTTTTTTAAAAAAGCATTCTTACTATTCATCACTACACTTTAAGTGAATTGGTTTAGGCTTCTGAAGTGAAATTATAATATACCATGCTAATTACTTTCAATTGATTATTTTTTATCCGTAAAACTATCTTGTTATATAATTGGTATAAAATGTACTAATGGTCAATATATATGTCCATATGAATTATATCAGGCGTCTATTTCTTTATTATATTAAACAAGAAAGTGTATAACGTCACACCCACTTCGTGGTAACATATTTCTCATTCTATAACACTAAAACCATTTGTATTGCTTGGTTATAGATTATAATATTTTTATACTTTCCTACATATAAAGTAAAGGTGCTAGATTTGAATTTTTACAAAATTCATATCTAGCACCTTTTTATTTTATCTCTTGAAATTTTCTTATTAATGAAATTATTGTCTAATAATTTTAATGCTGAATAGTCATCATTGCTAATTTCTGTACCTAAATCATACTTAACAGTATCGTATATAGCTCTAGTTTCATGAACCAATAATTCAATTCCATATTCTTTAATAATGAATGATTTAAGTATTCTTTCTATAGCTCCATGTATCATTTCTAACTGCCTTGGATAAGATATATTTACTTTATTAGCAAGAATAGCATCTCTAAGTATAACATTAGAATCTGCTTTCCAAAATTTACAGGTTTCTTTATTTACATTGTTGGGTTTAAACTTTTTTAATTTCCTAGATTTATTAGTTCTACTTTCAATTGTAAACTTTTCTATTAAATCTTCCATTACTAACCTTTTAAAAAGTCTACTAAAACATTGAATCCACACTCTTTAGAATACTCTTCAATATTAGTAAGAATTTCTCCCATTTCTTTTGCCTTTATTTCAGACTTAACATAAACCTGTATTACATAATAATCATCAAGCTCTTTATACTTAAAGTCCGATATCTTTTCTAATATACTTTCACACAATGTATTTTTAGTATTACTAATTATTTGATTATATTGTTCCTTACTCAATTATTAGCACACCTA
>JBOFSX010000144.1:0-12656 GCA_051651765.1 Anaeroplasmataceae bacterium
TAAAAAAAATACAAATTTATTGTATTTTTTGATAAATAACTTAGGAGGTTAACATAGTATGAAAAAAATTTTAATTTTAATAATATTTATAATTGCAATAACTGTAGGTTGTATGATTACTTATATATTTTTAGGTAACCTTAAAACAGATCTAGATGGTGTTGGATTTAAAAATGAATACTATAAAGTCATTCATGATGGAAATAATCATGCTATAGAGTTAGAAGGAGAATTACCAAAAGATTTAATAGTAGAGTATGAATACTATTTAATTGAAAATGATAATCTACTTTTAATAAATGAGACAGAAGTAAAAAACATTGGATTATACAAAGTTGTTGCTAATTTAACTCATTATACTTTTTACGAACCAATAGATCCTATGGAAACATATGTCGAAATAATTGCTGGAGAAGTCTATTTTGAATCTAAACAGGAAACTTATGATGGTTCTGAGTTTTATATTGAAGCAGAATTTCCTATATTAAACTATGATGTATATTATTATGAAACTTCAAATCCAGAAGAAAAATATACAGATCCCAAAATGTTATCAAAAAAAGATAGTGGAGACTATGAAATCGCTGCAGATTTTATTAGTAAGGTGGAAACAGAAAACTATTATGGCTACAAAGCTAATTTAACTATTAATAAAGCAAAACTAGATGTTGGAGATGCTCATATTGTAAGTGAATCAGTAAATTATGAAAAAAACAAAAGATACATGCCAAAAGTAGAAGGTGTTCCAAATAACCTTGATTACAGATTTTATTACAAAAAAGTGGATGATAGTGAATCTGCTTTATTTAACGGCTGGAAAGCATGTGATGATGGAATAAAAGATGTTGGATTATTAGAAGTCAAAGCTGTAATATTCGATCCTCTAAATGATAATTATCAAGGCGAAGAAATAATTTCCTTGGTAGAAATTCTACCCGGATATATAGAATTACCTAATATTGAAGAAGTTTACATCAGAGAAGATATGTATTCTGGAAACTACTTATACCCTTATATTATATTAGATAATAGATATTTAGATGTTGGTTATGAAATCAAACTTTATGTTAATGGTGAATCTGTATTAAGAGTCTTAGATTCTGGTATTTATAAATGTGATGTAACATTCTTTTGTGAAGGCGAAAGAGGAAGATTTAATGAAGTTACTTATACTGATTTAATATTTGTCGTTGAAAAATATGGTGTGACATTGGGTGAGTATCAAAAAAATTACTATTTCGATAATCTTGATGAAACTATTACTATAGAACAAGTTGATCTTGAAAAGAACTCAGCTTATTACGAACCTACTTTTAAAATCTATGGGGTTAGAAGAGAAGTTCTTGAATATTCTATAGATGGATATGAAGAAAATATATTCTTTTTTGAAGGTCTAGGAGAAATTGAATTAAAAATAAATATTATTTCTAAGAATTATGAATTTGTAGAGTTTAACAATTTAGCTTATCTAAAAATAAATCCACCTTTAATCACTGATGACTTGAGCACAAATGGGACATATATCACTCGTTTAGATTGTGCTGGAAAATATAAAAGTAGTGAAACTATTGGTGACGTACATCCCGATTTAACTAAATTTTTTGGGGTTACGAAGTGGCATCCTGGAACTAATACTTATATTTGTACAAATCCAAATTATGGAAAAATAGTTATAACTAATTTCCAAACCAATAAAGTTTATAAGGATAGCCATCATATAGTTACCGGAGGACGTTGTTGGAAGTGTGGTAACTACGATCAACGATAATTATATAATATTGTAGTCTGGATAATATAAAATACTGTCATAAATATACTTTGCGATATTTATCTGTCAAGTAAAAATGCTTGACATCCTTTGATTTTTTTAGTATAATACTAGTAAGATTAAATAAAAGGAGTGATATTATGGCAGTAAAAATTAGATTACAAAGATTTGGTGCGAAAAAAGCGCCTCAATATCGTATTGTAGCTTGTGATTCAAGATCACCTAGAGATGGTAAATTCTTAGAAATAGTTGGAACTTATAACCCTCTAACTAACCCAGCTACAGTAAGTGTAAATAAAGAATTAGTTACAAAATGGTTAAGCAATGGTGCACAACCAACAATTACAGTTAAAAATATATTTAAAAGTCAAAATATTTCTAAATAGAGAGGTGTATCATGGTTAACTTTGAAAAGCTTATTTCAAGCTTAGTATTACCTTTGGTTTCATTTCCTGAAGAAGTAAAAATAAATTTTGTAGGTGAAGAAGCGAATTGTTATTCATATGACATAATAGTTTCTAATAAAGATATAGGTAGAGTAATTGGTAAGGGTGGTTCTATCGCTCAAGCTATTAGAACTATACTATATGCTAAGGCTTCTCAAGAAGGCGTTAGAATACATATTAATATAACTGATAAATAAGGTATTGCTTTTGCAATACCTTTTTTTATGTTAAAATATACATAAATAAAGGATGGAAAAACTTATGTTAAAAGAAGGCATTATAATTTGTAGTAATCAAACAAAAATGAATATTTTAAACAATTATAGTGAAAGTAATACTTTTGCTAATTTTAAGTTTTATACGCTAAATAGTTTTATTGAAAAAATTACTTTTAAAGTAAATCATAATGCTGTTTTATATCTAATGGAAAAATATAACTATAACACAAGTTTTTCAAATCTAATCTTAAATTATTTACCATATATAAAAGATGTAGTTAATAATACAGAAAAAGTATTACACTTAAAAGAAATATATATAAAATTACTTGAAGAAAAATTACTTGAAATAGATAATGACTTTTTTTTAAGTATAAAAGATACTAATATAACTATTGTTGAAGAATACACAAAAAAAGATATTAACTTTATAAAAAATATATTAGTTTCTAATAATGTAACTAGTATACATACTCACACTATTACAGATAAACCGGATTATAATAAAATATTAGCATTAAATTTACTAGATACATTAGATGATGAATTAAAATACATTTTTAATGATATTAAAAACAAATTAAAATCTAATCCTAAGTTATCTCTTAATAATTTTAAATTATGTAACTTAACTGAAGAATATGACTTGAGTATTAAAAGAATTTCTAAGTCTTTCAATATGCCTATATTAAATAAAAGAGGAGTTAATTTTACAACATCTATATTATATAAAGAATTTACAAATATATTTAATAACTATTCTAATTACGATGACTTAGTTTTAAATTTAACTTTATTAGATAAGTACGAGTTATATAACGAATTAATAAATATATTTAATAAATATGATTTTAATAAATTTAAATACGAATTCATTTTAGAAGTTATTACATTTGAATTTGAAAAATCTAAATATAAAAATACAATTTTAAATGAATATATAGAAGTAATAGATATAAATAACTATACAAAAAAAGATAATACGTTTATATATTTTATTGGTTTTAATCAAGATAATTTATATAAAATTAATAGTGATACAGATTATTTAAAAGATAGTACTAAAGAATTAATTAGTCTAAATACATCAATAGATAAAAATGAATTTAATAAGTCAGTATTTATAAATTTCCTTTATCAAAATATAGATAATATAACTATCACATCTAAATCTAAGTCTTTATTTAAATTATTTGAATTACCTTATATAACTAAAGAATTAAATATGAACATAGTTCATATAGAACAAGATTTAGTTAACAATATAATAGAAGATACATTATATGTATCTAATAAAATAGACGAGTCTATAAAATATAACATTAAAGATGTTCTAGTAGATAAGTATTTTAATAAACATCTTAACTATAAAACATATTCTAATAAATATACTAAGCTAGATAAAGCTCTTTATAATGAGTTTAAAAAACCAGTATTAAATCTATCTTATTCAGCACTTAAGTTATTTTATGAATGCAAATATAAATATTACTTAAAATACATACTAGGATTATCTAAAATGGATTCATCGCTTGCTCTTGATATAGGAAACTTTATTCACAACAGTTTAGAAAAATCTTATGAACTAGATTTTAAATTTGAAGATGTTACTAATGAGTTTATAGGTGGACACGAAAGTATGAAATCTAAATTCTACTTAGAAAAAGCAAAAAAAGTATTAGAAAAACTAATAGATTATAATTTTAAAAATGAAAACAAATCAGAACTAAATAAAGTTAAGCTAGAAGAAAAAATTGAAATTAACTTAACTGAAGATATTATATTTAAAGGTTTTATAGATAAAGTTATATACTCAACTGAATCAGATGGTTATGTTGCAATTATAGATTATAAAACAGGTAAAGATATTGTATCACTAGACAACTTAGAACATGGATTTAATATGCAGTTACCAGTGTATTTATATTTAATAAAAAATAGTACTACATTTAATAATCCTACTATACTAGGTTTCTATCTACAAAAAGTAGAAATTGTTAAGAATTTAGATAATATAGAAGAATCTTTTTTACTACAAGGTTACACGATTAATAACAAAGGTCTTATACCTTTATTAGATCCTGAGTATGCTCAAAATAGTTTTATTGATAAACTTAAAATTAAAAATAATGGTGATTTTTATTCTAACGCCAAAGTAGTATCTTTAAAAGATCAAGAAGATATATATAATACAGTTGATAAATTAATTAAAAACTGTGTATCCGATATTAATAATCTAAACTTTGATATTAATCCAAAGTATATAAACAATACTAATAGATCTTGTAATTTCTGTGAATTTAACGATATTTGTTTTAAAACAAATAAAGATATAGTAACACTAGAAAACAAAAAATTTGAAAAAAAGGAGGAAAGTATTAATGGCATGGACTAATGAACAACTAGAAGCTATCAATAAAGAAGGAGAAAACATAATAGTATCTGCTGGGGCTGGTAGTGGTAAAACTGCTGTATTAACAGAAAGAATATTTAGAAAATTAAAATCTAATGTAGATATTAATTCATTACTTGTATTAACTTTTACTAAAGCAGCAGCAAAAGAAATGAAAGAAAGAATTAGAAATAAAGTTCTTAAAGATAATTCTCTTGAACACGTACTAAAACATATAGATACTGCTAATATAACTACATTTGATGCTTATAGTCTTTCTATTGTCAAAAAATACTTTTCTAAACTAAATGTTAATCCTAATGTAACAATCGCAGATACAGTTTATATTAATTATATAAAAGATAAATATTTAAATTATATAATTGATGAAAGATTTGAAAGTAATGATATTAACATACAAAATTTCGTATCTAACAATAGTGTTAAAAATGATAATAAACTAAAAGAAATAGTATTAAAGGTATACCAGTCATTTGATTTATATTTTAATACTTTAGAAAAATTAGATGAGTTTAAAAAAAATAAATTTGAAGAAGAACATTTAAATTTTTTAATAAATACTTATGAAAAAGATGTTACTAAACATATAAACATACTTACTATTAAAATAGATGATTGCTTATCATTTTGTGAAACATCAGAAAAGTTCAATTCATATTCTTTAGATTTAATTAACAGTTTAAATAATATTAATACATATGAAGAATACTTTTCTATTATAGATAGTATAAAATTCCCATCACTTTCTAGTAGTCTAAGTGATGCTGTAAAAGAATCTAGAAAACAAATTACAGAACATATCAAATATTTAAATGAAGAAGTATTTATATATGATTCTTTAGAAGATATTAAAAATGCAATTCTTGAATCAAAAGATGAAGTATGTTTTATAATAGATTTAGTAAAAGAGTTATATACAAAAATGTCTGCATTCAAAACATCTAAAAATATATACGAATTTAATGATATCGCAAAACTTGCGATTAAATTAGTAATGGAAAATCCTGATGTAAAAGATGAAATAAAATTTTCTACATCAGAAATATTAGTAGATGAATATCAAGATACATCTGACTTACAAGAATTATTTATATCACTTATATCAAATAATAATATTTATATGGTAGGAGATATAAAACAATCTATATACCGATTTAGAAATGCTAACCCATATATATTTAAAGAAAAGTATGATAACTATAAACAAAATATAGGTGGTTATAAAATAGATTTAATAAATAACTTTAGATCTAGAAGTGAAGTACTTGATTCTATAAATATGATATTTAATATAATAATGACTAATTCATATGGAGATGCTGATTATATTAGTGAACATCAAATGAAATTTGGGTTTACTAAATATAACACAGATAATTCATCTAATAACCAATTAGAAGTACTTACATATCAAACAGATGAACTTAAACCAAAGCTATACTCTAACGCTGAAATAGAAGCTTTTACTATTGCGAAAGATATTTTATCTAAGGTAGGTAAACATACTGTATATGATAAAGAAACAGATACTTTTAGAAAAGCCTTATTTAAAGACTTTTGTATTATTATTGATAGAAATACTCAATTTGATTTATTTAAAAAAATATTAGAATTTAACAATATACCAGTAAATATCAAAGCTGACTTTACTATTAATCAAAGTGATATTACAAGTATATTATTAAACATATTAAAATTAATAACTTATCAATATAATAATAATTATCAAACGGAGTATTATCACTCACTAACATCTATTTTAAGAAGTTTTATATATGAGTATAATGATTCAACGATTTATAAAATAGTTAAATCAAATGATTTAACTAATGAATTAACATCATATATTAATTCATTAGTTAATCTAATAGATAAAGTATCAGTAATAGATTTATTTGATAAAGCTATTATAGATATGAATATTTATAATAACCTACATAAAATAGGTGATGTTAATAAATCTATGATAGAAATAGAATTTCTTAGAAATATAATTAAATCTATTTCTAACTCTAATAATAGTATTTTTGATATATGTGATATTCTAGACTATTCTCTTAAAACAGATTTACAAATAAAATATAACCTTGAACAAAACGATTCTTTTGGTGTTAAGATTATGAATATTCATAAATCTAAAGGTCTAGAATTTCCTGTGTGTTATTTTTCTATGTTGGATGTTACTTATAACAAAAGTGAGTTTAATTCAACCCATGCATTTTATCCTGAGTTTGGATTATGTGTACCATCATATAAAAATGATTTATCATCTCCTATAAAATTTATAGGTATGGAAGAAAATATCAAAAAAGATATATCTGAAAAGATTAGACTATTTTATGTTGCTCTTACAAGAACAAGAGAAAAGATTATTATTCTAAGACCTGAAGTTGAGTATAAGACAGAGTTTTTACAAATAGAAAATAATAATAGTTTTTCAAAACTATTATTCATAGTAGGAGAAGAGTTAGCAGGTTACAATAAATACATACCTTTTGATATAGCTAACCTTTCTAAAGATTATGAAAATAGTAAAGAGATTAAAGTCAACAAAACTTCTAACAAATTAGTAGATGACGTTATAAAAAAAGAATATAAAGAAGAATATAACAAAAACATATCTAAACAAGTAACTACTCTATTAACTAGTAAAGAAAAAACATATTTAAATACAGGTATTAAATATCATGAAGTATTAGAAAATATAAACTTTAAAGATATAAAATATTCTTTAAGTATATTAAGTGATGAGTATAAAGATACAATGAGTAAAATATTAAATCTAGATATATTTAAAGATATAGAAAAAGCTAAAGTATATAAAGAACATGAATTTGTATATAAAAATAAAGATGACAATTATCATGGTATAATAGATTTATTAGTAGAACATGAAGATAAGTTTTTAATTATAGACTACAAATTATCTAATATAGATAATGATAACTATAAAAAACAATTAGCTACTTATAAAGAATATGTTAAATCTAAATCGAATAAGAATGTTGAAACATATTTATTATCTATATTAAAATGCGAAGTAAGAAAGGTGGATTAACTAGTGAATTATTATAAAATAGGAACTATATTAAATACACATGGATTAAAAGGAGATCTTAAAGTTAAAGTAATATCTGACTTTAATAGATTTAAAAAAAATGTAACAGTATATTGTCTTTTAGATAATAACTATGTAGAACTTACCATAAATAGTGTTAAAGAGTATGATAAAAATATACTTGTAACTTTTAAAGAGTTATTAGATATAAACAAAGTACTTATATATAAAAATAAAGATTTATATATAAAAGAAGAACAAAGAGAAAAACTATCAAATGATGATTTTTACTATACTGATCTTTTAAACAAAGATGTTTATAATACTAATAATGAACTTAAAGGTGTAGTTATAGAAGTTAGAGAAGTACCACAAGGACATATATTAGTGATTAAACAGCCTAACTCTACTAAAAATGGATTAATACCTTTTAGAAAAGAATTTGTATTAGAAGTACTAGAAGATAAAATAATTATTAACCAACTAGAAGGATTATTATGAAAATAAAAATTGTTACATTATTTCCTTTTATGTTTGAAGGATTCTTAGGTGAATCTATTATTAAAAGAGCAATCTCTTCTAACTTAGTAAGTGTAGAAATAATTGACTTAAGAGAATATTCAGATAATAAACATAAAAAAGTAGATGATACACCATACGGTGGTGGAAACGGAATGGTACTTAAAGTAGATATTCTTCATAAGTGTATAACAAGCATTAAAGAAAAAGATTCCCATGTTATACTTTTAACTCCACAAGGTAAAACTTTTAATCAGTTTAAAGCTGAAGAACTTACTAATACAATTAAAAATAAAGACTTAATTTTTATATGTGGTCATTACGAAGGTTTTGATGAAAGAATACTAAAATATATAGATGAAGAAATATCTATAGGTGACTTTGTTTTAACAGGAGGAGAACTTCCTTCAATGGTAATAAGTGATGCTGTTATAAGACTATTAGATGGTGTTATAAAAGAAGATAGTCATAAAGATGATTCTATTTCTAGTGGACTACTAGAATACCCTCAATATACTAGACCTCTAGTATATGAAGGTATTGAAGTACCAGAGGTACTAGTTAATGGTAATCATAAATTGATAGAAGAGTATAGACAATATGAAAGTTTTAAAAAAACTTTGTTAAAAAGACCTGATTTAATAGCTAACTATAATTTTAATAAAAAAGAATTACTATTACTTAACAAAATAAAAACAGATTTAAAAAAATAAGTTTTATGATATAATAGTAAAACTAATTAATAATTAAAATTTATTATTATATTCCCCGGAGGCAAACAATAAAATGACAATCAATAATACATCAGTATTTACATCAGAAGAACTTCTTAAGTTCTCTAAAAAAGCAACACTAAGACAATCTAGAAGAAGTTATATTTCTTGTGCAGTATTTGCAACTCTTTCTATTTTATTATTCTTAGCTTTTTCTTTTAATACAGAACTACAATTAATAAGTATGTCAGCAATTTTTTGTGCTTTCATAGCTTCATGCATATTTGTATATCAAGTAGTAGTTTTATTAGTAGTAAGAAAGAATTTAAAAAGCCAATCAGAAGTATATAAAAATGGATTTACTTATGAATTTACATTTACAGAAACTTTCTTTAATATAAAATCTATATCAGAAGAAACTTCATATACAGCAAAACAAAACTACAGCTCTTTATATAAAGTATTAGGATTAGATGATTCTATAGTTATCTACTTAAGTAATGCTAATGTTTTTGTAGCAAAAAAAGATGGGTTTAAATCAGAGGAAGATTTTATAAAAGTTAAAAATCATTTAACTAATTATAATAAGAGAGTGTCTAAATGATAAATATATATAACCTAACTATAGAAGAATTAAAAGAATACTTTGTATCAAAAGGATTAAAGCCATTTAGAGCTACACAAGTATTCGAATGGTTATATAGAAGTAAAATTGAAAATTTTAGTGAAATCACTAATATCAAAAAAGATGTTATCAGTATGTTTGAACAAGATTTTAAAATTAATACTTTAAAACTACATGAACATCAAAAATCAGAAGATAATACATCTAAATTCTTATTTGAATTAGAAGATGGTAATTTAATAGAATCAGTACTTATGATGCATCCTTATGGAAATAGCTTATGTGTAACATCACAAGTAGGTTGCAATATGGGTTGTTCATTTTGTGCTTCAGGTTTAATTAAAAAGATTCGTAACCTAGAAGTACACGAAATAGTTAATCAAGTAATGAGTGTATCTAAAATATTAGATTTAAGAATATCACACGTTGTTGTTATGGGGATTGGTGAACCATTTGATAATTATGATAATGTTATTAAATTCTTGCAAATAATAAATAATCCATTTGGATTAGAAATAGGTGCTAGACATATAACTGTATCTACTTGTGGACTTGTACCTAAAATATATGATTATGCTAATGAACCTATGCAAAGTAATTTAGCTATATCACTTCATGCAGCAACAGATTCTGTTAGAAATAAACTTATGCCTATTAATAAATCATATGATGTAGAGACTCTTATTAAAGCTATTAAAGACTATATAGATAAAACTAATAGAAGAGTAACTATAGAATATATACTTATAGATTCTATAAATGATTCACTAAAAGATGCTATAGATCTAGCTAAACTACTTAGAGGATTAAATGTTTATGTTAATCTTATTCCTTATAATGAAGTTGCTGATAATCAATTTAAAAGAAGTAGTACAAAGTCAATGGACCAATTCTTTAGAAAATTAAAATCATTAAAAATCAATACAACACTTAGAGTAGAACATGGTCATGATATAGATGCAGCATGTGGACAATTAAGAAATAAATACTTAGATAATTAAAGGTAAAATACTATGATTGTTAATGGAAGAATTATTAATTTAAATTCAGGAAATTATAAAGTCTTTGATACAAATGGAGTTACTCATGTATGTAGAGCTCGTGGTATATTTAGAAGTTTTAGTTTAAGTAAAGACTCATCTTTTAATTATAATAAAAATCAATTAAGCAATAAATTAAGTACTAATAAAATAAAATTATCTCCTAAAGTAGGAGATATAGTAGATGTAGAAATATCTGATGGTATTAACTATATTACTAAAATATACGAAAGAAAAAATCAATTAATAAGACCTGATATTTCTAATGTAGATCAAATAGTTTTAATAACTTCATCTAAAGGACCAGACTTTTCTAATCTTCTTTTAGATATGTTTATAACAAATCTAGAAAAAAGTAATATTATACCTTATATAATAATAACGAAAATAGATAAATTAGAACCTAATGAATTAACTGATTTAAAAGAATTTATGAAGTATTATGAAACTATAGGTTACAAAGTAACCTTTGTTAATTCGTTTAATCTTCATAATAAAGAAGAAATACTTTTAAATTTATCTTCTAAGTTTAACTGTTTAAGTGGGCAAACAGGTGCTGGTAAGTCAACTCTAATTAATAACCTATTACCAGGATTTAACCTTCAAACACAAGAAATATCACAAGCATTAGGTAGAGGAAAACATACAACAAGAGAAACTAATATATATTCTTTTAATGATTTTCTTTTAGCTGATACACCTGGTTTTTCAAAACTAGATTTAGTAGGTATAGATTATAAACTACTAAAAGATTATTTTATAGAATTCTCTAAATATCCTTGTAAATTCAAAGATTGTATTCACGATGAAACTTCTATCAGTTGTGGAGTAAAAAATGCGTTAAAAGAGAATCTCATAATAAATAGTAGATATAATAACTATCTTAAGATACTTAATGACATTAAATCGAAAGGGAAAAAGTAAATGATTATAAGTCCTTCATTTTTAACTTGTGATTTTAGTGATTTAAAATCAGAGTTAAATCAAATAAAAGATCATGTAGAATATATTCATATAGATGTAATGGATGGTAATTTTGTTTCTCAAATTACATTTGGACATAAATTAATTAAAGACCTTAGACCGCATTATACTAATGTATTTGATTGTCATTTAATGATTAGTGATCCTATTAAACATATCGAAAGTTTTGCGGAAGCTGGATGTGATATAATCACATTTCATTTTGAGACTGTTGATAATGTTGATGAATGTATAGAAGAGGTAAAAAAATATAATAAAAAAGTAGGATTGTCTATTAATCCTGACACTAGTATTGAAAGTATTATTCCTTATTTATCTAAAATTGATGTTGTATTAGTAATGTCTGTTTATCCTGGATTAGGTGGTCAGAAGTTTATATCAGATTCGGTCAGAAAAATAGAACTACTGAACGTGATTAAAAAAGAAAACAACTTCAATTATTTAATCGAAGTTGACGGTGGAATTAATGATTCAACAATATCTTTAGTTAAAAAGGCTGGAGTAGATATTGTAGTTAGCGGAAGTTATATTATGAATAGTCCTGATAAATTAGAAAAAATAAATATATTAAAAAAAGAATAACAATTTGTTATTCTTTTTTTTAATTATGCTCTATTTAATTTTCCGCTTTTGATTACTCTAGCAGAAACTTTTACTTTTTTAACGTTACCATTTTCATCAACTATACGAACAGTTTGTAAGTTAGCTTTCCATGTACGACGGCTAGCATTTAAAGCATGACTTCTTTGATTACCAAAAGTTGTTGTTTTTCCTGTAATATAACATTTAGCCATAATTCTACCTCCTTATGTTGACAAATTACTTATACAAGCTTTAATTATTATACTATATAAATTATAAAAATCAATAGA
>JBOFSX010000145.1:0-6694 GCA_051651765.1 Anaeroplasmataceae bacterium
CAGCAAGTTATTTTTGTGTTTTCAGGCCATATTCTCTGTAGAACTCCTGTGCGTAATGCATTGCTTAATACATGTTTATTTCTCCATTTTTTTAAAACATACCAATGTAAATCCACATAACCACATTTTAATATAATTGCTTGATTTTGACCGTTTTCTGCAATTATTAAAAATTCATATTCATCTTCTACAACTCTAAAACTACCATCACCTCGATAACACCTTTGCCTTACAGATCTTTTACTGTAATAAATATGATTTTGAATGACCTCTTCGCATTCATTTATATCAATTTGCTCTAAAACTGACTTCAATTTTTCATCTCTCATATGATACCTCCTTATATATTCCTATTTATAACTCAATATTAAAATCAAACTTATTCTAATTTAATACATTTGTTCAATACTTACATAATAATATAAATGTATTACATGAAAAAAAACATATTATAATTGTTATTAAATCAACAAGTTTGCACCTCTTAATAAAACTAGTTTGCATCCTTATACCAAGCTATTATTAGATTAAATGACTTTATTATTTATTTTTAAATTAACTAAAACAATATACCTATATTGGTATTAACGATTTAATTTCCATAAAAAATATCCATTATTTTCTTTGACAGTATTTGAATATTTAACACAATCTGTTGCTCCCTTTGCTAAAGCTCCTGCGGCACCTATAATTGTTAATCCACCAGTAAAAAAGCTTGTACACAAGCTTCCTGTTAATAATAACGCATCAACTCCCAAGGATTTCACTATTTTTCTATACTCTTTGTTAACTTGTTCTACTTGTGTTTGGTTCATTTCATATGAAATATTTTCTAGTTTTCTTTGTAGTTCATCTTTATTGGTTAACCCCCTTAAACTTAGAAGTTTTGAGTTTAAGTCTGTTCTAAAATTATAAAAAGCTTGTCCGTTATTATTACGAATACTTACTAAATCTTCTATTGAAATTTTATTTAATACTGGTAAATCTAATTTCATTGATAAATTTGCTAAATCTGAGGTAACACTACTTTTAGTTATCTTTTTAGATAATAACTCAGAGGTAAACTGTGATTTAGCCATATACATGCAATTTAACTGTTTTGCTAAAACTGCTTCATTAAATGTAGTTTGAAACTCCGAAATTGCAGCACGATTAATTGAGTTAATAATCCAATTCTCAAATTCTTTAGGACTAATATTATCAGGAATGAAATGCATAATTTTTAATTTCCCTGTTTTCTCGTCTATGCTTTGAATTTTAGTTTCTAAATATTGATATATATGTCCTTTTCTTATGTTTTCAGAATCAAAATTAACTGCTATTGTGGTACCTGGTCTTAATTTACTATCCTCTCTATAGCTCATCTTACTATCTTTTATTATCACATTACTTATATTAGCCTTCTCATAGAAAAATTTATATATTTCCTCTGATAATTCGTTCGAAAAATTATCTTGAGAATATAATAATGGTAATTGCTTTGGTGGTTCATGAATTAATGATATTGGTGCATATTTGATAAATTGGGATGCTACTAATGGCGTTGATTTCTTCATATACTTAGCCATATTAACTAATTTCACTTTATCTATAGTACTATTAGACTTTATACCCATCAATTTCTCCATTGGTCCTTGCATCTGCGACTGTTTTGATGTAAATTCAAATACTGGATCAGAAATAATTACCTTATCCATATATAAAGCCAATTGTTTTAATAGCTGTTCATTTGGCAACTCACCTAAAGATTCAATACTAATATTTAATTTACTTTCATTTTTTATCTCATCAACAATCCCTATGTAATTATCTCTAATATGCACTCTGTATCTCTCTAGTTCCGACTCTAACTCCTTTTCTGATACTTTACTAAAATAATCTTCAATATATCTCTCATCAAACAAAAAGCTTTCCGTCAAAAAATCAAAAGAAGTATTTGCCATAATCTTTCCTCCAATAATAACTATAATATTTATAATAATATATTAAAATTAATCTACTTACATTAATTTTACTATATTTTATATATTTTTCCAAAAAGTTTATTCTCTCCCCCCTTATTATCATTAACTTAATTATGTAAAATAGAATCTATATCGTTTTTATCTATTAAAATAGCCATAAATTCCTTATAGAAAAGAATTTATTAAATACTCTTACTTAAATCTACTATTTTGTATAAATCCCCCTCTCTTAAGGCTTCTTAAATTTTTCTTTAATACTTTCACATTAATTTTTTTCAACATATTTTATATAAAACTATGTTAACTCAATTCGAAGTATATTTATCTAATTTGTACTTATCTCTTGCCTCAGTATCAAGTAATCCTTTCTATCAACTAAAAATCTAATAGTTTCATAATGTTGTTTACCTTAATATTTTATACCCCCACTTAAATCTTCTATAAAGATATCAATACTTTGATGTGCGTTGGAATATGAATTATATAAAAATTATGGTCTATATCGATATACTACATTATATTTTTTACATGTTTTTCGTATCAAATGGTAAAGTTATGCTTTCTTTTTCCACTTCACCCGTATTTTATGATCACTTATATTTATGTCTAATACCTCCAAAACCCTTTTGTTCCAATACTTTATTAGGATTTTTAATTTGCACATATATTTAAAAATGAAATTTATCCCATTCGTATTATAACTACAAATTTCTTTTAAATATTACACACTAAAAAAGATATATTGCATATTTTTTATTACTTACCCCATCAAACACTGAACTAAATGGTATAATATACAAGTAATAGATTGCTAAACGCTAAAGGAGAGTAAAATGAATTTAAATTATTTATATAATTTTAAAAATCCACTAAAACATTTTATAAATATTAACAGTGTTAAATACCCAGATGATATTGAATATTTCAATATTAAGCTTATCGATATCACTAAACCTATTAATTTTAGAATAAGAAAACAAGATGACAAATATAGGGTCTTAAAATTACCTAATATACTAAACTTCAGAAGAGCTTATGAGGAATTCAAATCCTTTGATAACTTTATTGATATTCAAAGTATAGATCCTGTTTATAAGAGATTATCAGCTAATATTGATACCGGTGATTTCGTTGAGGGTGAATATGATAAACAGTTAGAATTAGATTTTGAGAGATTGTGTGTATATGACAATATGATTAAAGTAGATATCAAGGAGTATTATGGAAGAATATATACTCATAATTTAGGTATACCAGGGAAAGAGCAATTTATCACTAATATGAATAATAGGGCAACTAATGGACTAATAATGGGTAATTATTTATCTCTATATTTAGCAGAATTATATCTTGCAAAAATTAGTTGTGAATTAGCTAGTTCATTAACAAATATAGAATGCGAATTTTCTTATTTCTCTGATGATTTTTATTTTTTTTGCAACAAACAAGATAATGATTTTATAATCAGAACCTTTGACAAAGTCTTAGAGAGGTTTGAACTTGAAAGAAATGACTCAAAAAAAGAAATATGGACATACGAAAGTTTTAATAATCATAATCTAATGTCAAAATATTGGAAAAAAGTTATCTCACATAGTAATATCAGATTTAACCATGAGAAAAATGACAATAAACTTTACTTTATTAATCAATTAGTTTATAGAATCTCAAACTTAGATGATACTAAATTAAAAAAAGTATTTATCAATAATTTTTTTAAAACTAAATATTTTAGAGAATTAGATTCAGAAATGTATCTGCTTAAAAACTATGATTATCATCAACTTTGTTTTTTATTTAAAACCGCTCCTGAATCCTTACTTTACTCAATAGACAAGTTTTGTGATTTCCCTAACTTTGACAAAGCAAAACTTCTTAAGTTTATGAGAGTTAGATATAAAGAATCTTTAAAAAGTGCCTTCAATGATGAACAACTATATTATTATTATGCTATAAAAAACTTGGACTTTACTGACATTCTGAATGAAACAACACAATTGGTTCTAAATTCTGAAAATCAAGTATTAATTTCATATTATTTAAAGGAGTCATTATTTAATGAAGACCAAATTGTCCTTCTAAAAAGTAAAACTGGAGAAGAGTATTGGTTTCAAAATTATCATCTTATTCTCTACTATATGAATTCTCCAACGGATTTAACAAACAACATAAACTTATATTTACTGCCACAACAAGTAAAATCATTAAATAGTCAGCCTAAAAAGGATAAATATATTAACTTTTATAAAGACAATTTATCATCTAACATTTCTATAATAAACGAACTCTCTAACATAACTGCAACAATTAATGATTACTTAAACTTAAAGTTTCAAGAAAGTGAAAGAAATAATTCAGACATATAAAATACAAACTCCGCCAATTATATATGTAATTGGTGGAGTTTGTATTTTATAGTCCTATTTATTTCTTGAAGGTAAGCCAAGTTTCCATCTTATCATATCGCCTATTATTGGGAAGATATCATTATGTTTACTTCCAAATCGCATCCATCTTCCATCATAATTACCAATATCTCTATTTCCACCTTCGTTGTCTGGTAAATATTTTTCTAAATCATTTAATTTAAATATACTTCTTTCTTCTTCAGTTAATTGGTAATACCTCCACAGCGGGTTGTTATGACTAAAATCTAAATCACCTATACCTTCAAGCAAAATTTTAAAATTCTCATTATTTTTATTTTTACCAAAAGCAAAATCATACGTTAATTTAGCTAATGCTTTTAATACAACAGGCTGTGCAGCTATTGTGTTACATTTAGCTTTTCTTTCTCCAAACCCAGGTATTTGGCTAACAGCATTCCAAAATTGTTGTGCTGTATCAATTCGTGATTCAACAATATTTGGAGTTGCTGAATTAATATTACCACTATTTAATATTAACCTTGCATTTATTCCAACAATATCTTTTCTACTTAACTCACCTTCATCACTTTCCCAGTCAACCTTATCTTTGTCACAAACATGTAATATACCGCTTTCTATTAAATTATTCTTAATAAATATATTTATTGGATTTGAATTATCGAACTCAAGTGCTAAACTTTTTTCAACGTTTTTACCAAGGTTATTTAAGTCATGAAATAATTGCCTTTCTTTATCAATATCAAGACCTAGGTGTATCTCTACATTAACCGTAAATTTTTTCCTTATTATATCATCGCACTCATACCAAACATTTAATTCATCTTGAGGAACAGCCCTGTCATTTCTGTTATGTGGAAATATAGAGCTTTTTTTTGTTGGGTATCTATGTTCAGCTTTAATCTCATCTAAAAAGTCTATCACCATTTGTAGAGCATATCTTCTATGTTGTCCATCAACTACGTATAATATATCTTGCTGACCTAACCATACTTTCAATCCAACTGGCTCTTCTTTCTCTGAAAAAATTTGCTTAGCCTTTAAATTATACCCATTTTCTCCTGCTGACCTTAAATTGACTACTAATGGTTGTAGAGATACATATGGTTGTGTACCAACTATCTTAACTAACCTTTTCTTTGCCTCAAGTAAAGTGCCTTCCTGATTATTATTGGGATCCATAGCTGTAGCTAATACCGCTTTTAAAATGTATCTAGCTAAATCATTAGCATGCTTTGTATCCAATTTTCTTTGTGCAACAGGTTCTCCATCAGAGCTCCTTTCATTTGCTACTTTTGACATCCTATAAAAGTCATATGCTGGTATTCTTGCTATTAGTGTACTATTTCCTAGATTATTTGAACTAAATGCATTTAATTCAAGATTAGATGTATCCCCTACACGTATTAATTCACTTAGTGACTTTACTTTATCATTCATAATAAAACCCTCCAAATACATATTATGTTATTATACTACCACATAATAAATAACCTGTAAACACTTCCCTGGGATTTATTAAAAAATCTCCTGGGATTTTTTAATTGTATATTTTTCACCCCTGGGATTTATATTTAATAACTTTCATCTTTTAAATTCTTATTCTATTTTATCCTGTATAAGCTTAAGCTCATATAAAACATCCACACCACTGTGTTATGTATTTATGAAACAATTTGCATTTCTAATGTTTATTTTCTTATGTATTACTTTAGTTAAAGATTTCTCAATTTGAAATTTACAAGACTTTGCTTTTCATATATATATATCTGTATAAATTATAATTTTAATATCGTTTGATTTTGAAAATATGATTTATTAATCTTTAATAATAATTCCCTTTTAAGTGTAACTCCATAACTTATCCATTTTATTATTAATTTTTAGTGATTATAATAAGTTCATTTGTAACGAATTCGATATTGTTCATAAGTCTTTATCCTTTAATATTTAGTATTTAACAGGTAACTTTTAACTCTACTTATCACATCTATAAATCACTTGATTTAATAGATAATCCTCCTTATATTTACTTATTGATTAACACTATTCACTAGATTTTCAGCTGCACTATGGAAGAAAAGTTAAGTATAAAATATATATTTACTTCACAAAAATAAGGAGTACCACAGTACTCCTTTGATTTAAAAAATCCGACTTATTAATTTATCATCTAAAGGATAAATTGGTATTTAAACATCCCAACAAATTGGAATTTATAGGTGAGTACAAGCTATAGTCTCTTTTAAATAAATCGTCTTTCATATACTTATATATATATGAAACCCTTTATTTATCAGAACATAACTCATTTATTACTTTATACTTTTGTAAGTGTAAAAA
>JBOFSX010000146.1:0-3707 GCA_051651765.1 Anaeroplasmataceae bacterium
CTTAGTGTTAATAGTGAATTCGCAACACCTTGAGTAACTGAATTCATAACTGGTTTAATTAAAGGTATTTCTCCTAAAGTATTAGTTGCACTTTGAGGTAAAATATCTTCTAGTCTAAGATTTTCAAGTCCTTCTGCTATTAATGCAGTTCCTAAAACATTTAGACTTAATTTAGATAGATTCTTAAGTGATGGTCTAAATCCACATTTTTGTACTAACTCTTTAATCATTCTTAAGTTTACAGAAAATGTTGTAATCATATCTAGTCTAGCATTTTGACAAATAGCTGTAGATACTAATACAATTTTAGCATTTTTAAGAATTACTTTATTCAATTGAGATTTAATTGTTCTTTCAAAAACAATTTGAATATTTTCTTTTAGTTGATCTCTATTTTTATACTTAGAAAGTAATACAACATCTTCTAAAGGTAGTTCATTGTTTTTAATTAAGTTCTTAGCTATTCTTTTATAAACACTATACTTGGTTTTTTTAACCTCTAATGAAGTAGATATTGTAAGTGATGGTGAAAATAAAATAATTCTAATAGGGTTAATAATAACAAAAAATACTATTAAAGCTGTTACTACATAAAAACTGATTTCTAGTGAAATATGAACTGTTCTTAATTTTTCACCTACATTAATTACTGAACTTAAAAGCAGCATAAAAAATATAAAAAAAGCACCTATTCCTAATGTGTACCATAAATATTTTGTTCTTTTTTTCATAATAAATCTCCTGTAACTATATATTAAAAATTATATCATATCTAAAGATTATAATATATAAGTTTAAGTTTAATAAAAACAATAAAAAACAATCTTTTGGATTGTTTTTTATTGTCGTTATTATTTAATTGAAGCTAAAAGTTCTTCTTTAGTCATGAATCCAATTTTAACATCAACTAATTCTTGATTTTTGTAAATCATTAATGTAGGAATACTTTTAATATCGTATTTAGCAGCTAATGCTTCTTCTTCATCAACGTTTACTTTAATAATAGTTACATTAGGATTTTCATTGTTGATTTCATCTAAAACTGGAGCAATCATTTTACAAGGACCACACCAAGGTGCCCAAAAATCTACTATTACTAAATTATTTGATTTTAATAAACCATCAAAATCTTTTTCAGTTGCTTTTATAATCATATAAACCAACCCCCTTCTTAACTAAAGATTACCATATTTAATTATATTATTAAAGCATAATGCATATAAATAATTAAAAATTTAAATAAAAAATTAATTATATAAATTTATAAATAAAGTATTGACATATATAGTATAAATTCATATAATATTTTTTGTAATGCGGGTGTAGTTTAGTGGTAGAACTTCAGCCTTCCAAGCTGACTATGTGGGTTCGATTCCCATCACCCGCTCCAAATTAAATGATTTTAGGCATATTACTTAGGTAATATGCCTTTTTTATTTTAATCTATAATTTTTTTATTTAAAAAATCTCTCAATTATAATGTTTGATTGGTAGTTATATAGTTAACAAATATTAATTAGTTAATTATATCTTTTTTGATACTATATCTTTAAAACTATCAGATATAAATGATATTTTGTTTTTTTTCAATACCCTTAATCCATTATAATTATTATTTGATTTCATATTTTTATCAAATGTTTTATAATCTAAACATTCATATATAAAAATCCAATTTTCTTCAAATTGATTTGAATCAATTAGTAATTTAGCATATGAAACATACTCTTTTGTATTTTCTTCACTGAAAAATTTTTTTGAATATAAAAAAGAAATTAATAAACATACAGGACAATTTAAGTGTTTGATTTCATCTAGCGTAAACTCATCTAAAATAAAAGAATTAACTTCTTTTTTATTCGAAGATTTAATATTTAATGTAATAGGAGTATCAAAGTCAAATTCATTTAAAATTTCAATAATTTCTTCGTTATGCTTAATAGAGTAATACAAAGAATATGAAATTGCTTCAGAATTTAGATTGTTTTTTCCATAATTAAAAATTTTTTGAAAAGAATATTTTCTTAAATCAAAATCAATAATATTATTATTGTTGTTGTTATTATAATCTGTTAATAAATGTTCTAACAAATGTACAACGTAAGGATAAATTAAAGATAAATGAGATGTGTATGAAAATAAATAATCCATTGCTTTTTTTGACAGCTTTTTCTTAATTATAGTTTTAAGTGAATATTTATATATTGCAGCATCATTATTATTTTTATTCATTAAATTAATTACACAATTAAGGTAAGATTTAATTTCATTAACATCTATACAATTGTTTGAATTTAATAAATTTATGGAATTTAGCTCAGTTACCCAACTACTTGTATTTGAAAAAGGTAACGGTTTAATCAAAGTCTTTTTATGATTTAAAACTAAATTATAATTTCTTAATATGTTTTTTAAAGTTATAATAAATAAATTTGCTTTTTCTATAGATTCACAATAACAAGTGTAATCATCAATATGTCTTATGAACATGAATCCTAGATCAATTAATTTTGAATCAATATCCGTTAAAACTATTTCTGAAAGTAAATTTGACGTATGTGGACCTATAAGTAGACCATTCGTTTCGCCATTTTTTATATTTCTAGAACTTTTATCTATGCTATTATACCAAGCACTAGTTTTCATATTAATTTTTGCATTATTTTTGCCAACTAATGCCCACGGAATAGAGTGAGAATATATACTAGGAAAACAATTTGAAATATCTGCTTTTACAAAAAAATTGGATCCTATTAACACTTTAGTATCCATAATAAAATCTAGCTCATTATCTTCATAATTCATATAAAACAAACTTTTTAGAAAATATTGTTTCCTTAAGTGTATTCTACTTACTTTATAATTATTACTAAATGTTTTGTTTTTAAAATGATCAACAATTTTATCCCAGTTTTCCATTATATTTCCACATAATGAATAATAGGATAATGGATTTGGAATCGCTATTGGTCTTGGTACATTGATATTTCTCATACTTTCATAAAAACAGTAATTGTAATTTTTAAAATTTTTGTAATTAAATTTTAATATATTTTTCTTACAATAATTATAAAAATTCACGGAAGAAAATATAGGTGGTAATTTATCGCTAAATAGACCGTGTCCAAGAAGACCTTCAAAAATTTCATCTTTTGTTATTTCTTCCATATATTCATAATATTTATTCATAGTTACCTCGAAATGTTTTTTTAATTTTAAAATCCAAGCTTATTTTTTAAAATCTTTCCCAATTAGTAGTTGTTGTAAAGAAATATAATGAAATAACCAGTTAATTGAATTTAAATAAGCTATTTTATTAATAGTATGATATTGTTTCTATAAAAATTATCTTAAGGAAAATCTATAAGATACTATTTATAATTTGCAATATTTATCTAAAATAATAATCTTTTTTAAAGAAATTCTTAAACATTATTAGAACTTATTTGTTTTTAAAAGTATACTTTAATATAATTATTACAATTTTGTTTTAGGATATATGGATAATTTCTTACATTAGAATTCTATTGAGATTTTTATTAAGTTATCTAATTCTAATTTGATCAGTAAATTCTTATACAATACAGTCATTACTAATTGTATAACCTTGTGTTTTTAATATAGAGTATATTTCATCTGGTCCTATTATTTTGTCATTGTCTAATTCAAATATAGTATTATCTTCTAAAGTTATTGTAGCTGTTTCT
>JBOFSX010000147.1:0-5060 GCA_051651765.1 Anaeroplasmataceae bacterium
AATATCACAAAAATGGCACAAAAAAAGACTTTGCAAAAAGCAAAGCCTGTAATGGTGCGGCGGAGAAGATTCGAACTCCCGACCAACTGGTTCGTAGCCAGCTACTCTATCCAACTGAGCTACCACCGCATATTGAACATGTTTTATATTATCATAAAGAGCCATATAAATCAAGTAATCACTATTTTTTTTATTAATTTATAAATATATATCCGAAAATTCAATTTCTAACATTTCAATTTTACTACTATTATTTTGTATATTTATTTTTTTCTCTTCAATTATAGTAATTGGTAGTGTTACTATAAATTCTGAACCATTTCCATATTCACTATTAATTATAATTGATCCTCCATGTGATTTAGTTAAGTAGTTTACTAAATCTAACCCGATTCCCGAGCCTGCTTGTTCATTATCTTTTTGTTTTGTAACTTGATAAAATCTATTGAATATTTTACTTTTATCTTCCTCTGTTATTCCTGGTCCTTCGTCTTTAACAGATATACTAACTTCTTCATTATCTATATTTAGATTTATATAAATATTTTTATCTCTAGGTGAAAATTTTATTGCATTAGAAATCAAATTCATAATTATCCTATCAATAACCTGTGGGTCTACTGCCATAATACATTCTTCTTCATTAGTATCAAATATTAAACTAATATTTTTTTGTATAGCATATTTATCTATACACATTATAGTTCCTTCAATCATTGAAACTATATCTATATTGTTTTTATTTAATTCATAATAATTATTTTCAAATCTATTAGCATCTATTAAATTATTAATTAATTTTAACATTTTAAGGCTATTTCTTTTTACCATTGTTAAATATTCCTTAGCTTTTTCATCTGCGATTTTAGCATTACCGTAATCTATGCACTGCATTACACTTAAAATTATATTTAAATGTGCTCTTAAATCATGGGTTATATTTAATAAAAATCCTTCTTGTTTTGAGTTTATTTGTTTCAAGTTATCTATTATGGTATTTAACTCAGTATACTCTAATAATGACTCACCATATTTATATATATTATTTGCCTTATCTGGCGTAAAAAAAATATTACCTTTCTTACCCTCAAAAATTTCTTCTACCATCTTATCAATTCCCTTTCAATCCCTTTAAATACTTTTTCTTCCATACTATAATTTTAACATAAGAATTTTTTATAAACAACCAATTTTTGTTAATACATTATAATTATTTAATAGAATTTTTAATTGCAGATATAATTTTAAAAACAAATTTGTAAATAGTTACCTTTTATTGCTTTTATCGACTATAAAAAAAGATGCTTCCGCATATTTTATAACTTAATATTTTGTTCTTTCTTTATACTGCTTATAGCAATTATTAAATATAAACCTGCTACTATAATAGAATAACTACCAATTGGTATTATAAACTCCAATATCATTGGTAATGTTAATGCATAAATTGACAGTTTTAAAATATCTTCATATTTTAAATTTGCCCCTGTCATACTATTCGACATCAAGCCAGCTAGAGATATTAATAATGCCTTTACTATGGCAATAATATATGTTACGAAAATCATAGCTAAAACCATTATATATTTAACTGGTTTCAATTCATTTAAAGTTTTAATTACTAACTCATTATTAATATTCCCATCTATAAAAGGAATTTCAGAATACTTTAACTTAAACTCTGAACTATCTATTCTAGTTACAAAACCATCCGCTAAAAATACATAGGATATATCTTTGTGCACTGTAACACTTTTAAAACTTTCTACATCATCTAAATTTTTATTACTATCGATAATTACAATACTACGTCCTTTTTCTTGCTTGTATGGCGATTTCTTAAAATCTAATATATTATTACTAATTTCAAATTTGAAATCTTCTTGCTGTAACAATTTAATTGCTTCCTTTTCAATTTTATTTAATACAGTAAACTGTATTACCCCTAAAACACTTCCAACTAATATACTTAATATAAGCATATATACAAAAGCCTTTCCTAAGCCATCTTTTATAAGTAATGAATAATTTTTAACTTTAACTGTACTAATTTTAACTCTTGTTAGAAAATTCATTTTTTCTTTCATATTTACCTCCAAATTATCTCATATATCCCAGTACACTCTATTTTATCACAACTAAATTTATTAATAAATACATGTCATTTTTATTAGAACTAAGTTTTTCGGTTTAAATATTATACTTTTGGTTAAGAATTATATATATAATTCATTTAGGGAGGCTAATAGAGAATCTATGCAATAAGTATGAGACTGCTATCGAGATAATAGACAATACCGAAAAAATTGAAGAACAAGAGCTAGTTGAAGATTTAATTCAGATAGGGCTGGCTTATAGTATAAGCGAAACAGCCGTTTTTAGTTGTAGGCTTCAAGGCAAACGAGCAAACAAAGCTAAGAAAATGATTAAGGAGTTGCTTGAAAGTGATACTGGGACAAAAAATTAGACTTTACCCAACTTTAGAACAAGAACAGAAGCTGTGGCAATCAGTTGGTACTGCAAGATTTATTTATAACTGGACACTTGCAAGACAAGAAGAAAACTATAGAAATGGTGGTAAGTTTATATGCGACAATGATTTGAGAAAAGAAATAACAATCCTTAAACAAAATGAATTAGAGTGGCTAAATAAAGTATCAAATAATGTGGCTAAACAAGCGGTTAAAGACGGTTGTGAAGCTTATAAAAATTTCTTTAAAGGCTTAGCAGATAGACCTAGATTCAAAAGCAGAAGAAAAGCAAAACCATCTTTTTATAATGATACATCAAAGCTTAAAGTTAAGGGAAAATCAGTGTTAATTGAAAAAATAGGTTGGATAATTGTAAAGAAAAATTCACTACCTATTGATTGTAAATATACTAATCCGAGAATAAGCTTTGACGGTAAATATTGGTTTATATCAGTTGGGGTAGAGAAAGAAAACCCAAAAGTAGAATTAACTAATGAGAGTATAGGAATTGATGTGGGCATCAAAAACTTAGCTATATGCTCAAATGGAATGACATTTAAAAACATTAACAAAACAAGAGTTGTAAAGCAATTCGAAAAAAGGATACGTAGATTACAACGTAGGGTATCTTGCAAATACCTAAAAAATAAAGAAGGAGGTAAGTTTGTTAAAACAAGTAATATTATAAAAATTGAAAAGCAGATTAAATTACTTAATAGAAAATTAGCCAATATAAGAAGTAATTATAATCACCAAACAACGAATAAGATAGTGAAAACCAAGCCATCAAGAGTTGTTATGGAAACACTTAACATCAAGGGTATGATGAAAAACAAACATTTATCTAAGTCTATTTCAAAACAATGTCTATACGAATTTAAAAGACAAGTACAATATAAATGTGAATTTAATGGGATTGAGTTTGTCGAAGCTGATAAATGGTATCCATCATCAAAAACTTGTAGTGAGTGTGGCTATATAAAGTCTAAACTTTCATTATCAGAAAGAATTTATAATTGCGAAAACTGTAATTGCAGTATAAATAGAGATTTTAATGCAAGCATAAACCTTTCGAGATACGAATTAGTAGTTTAATCACTTAAACGATACTACTAATGTGTACCATGCGTTGTATGGGAATTTAAGCCCTTGGAGTGTCATATCAAACGAAAGTAGCTTTTAGCAAAACCGGACACGTTGAATGGGGAATTAAACAAGCTTTATAAAGTTTTATAAGGTTTTGGCAACGGTAACTAAATTTGAATACTCTTGGTAATAATAAGAATAGTAAAAGAAAACTCACGTTTTTTAGTTTTTTTAGCCTTTGTTTAATATTTACAATATTAGGGTTTGGAGTTATTACATACTCAAACTACTCTTACAATAAAAATATTATAGACTTTTACTCTAGTTTTAATAAATATGATTTTGAAAAGGCTCTTAATATAATAGAAACTACACGTAATTCAAATATTTTAAAAAGAAAACAACTTAATTCGGATCTTAACGTCTATTTTACTACTACTGTAAATACAATCCTTAAGTCTGTTGATTCTAATAAAGTGTCAGAAAAAAATGCAATTACTGTACTATCTGAAATAAAAAAGTATGATGTTTTAAACTCATCACTAGATAGATTGATATCTTCTTTAGATTCAACTTACACATATAATTCACCTAGTAGTAGTGATAATATTAGTAGCGAAATAACTACAACTAAAAACGATAACCTTAAACTAGGTATAGATGCCTTTAATAAAAAAGATTATTCTTTAGCTATGTCTTATTTAACTAAAGTTCCACAAAGTTCATCTAGTGATTTTAATGAAGCAAAGGATTATATATTAAACTGCCAAAAAAATTATAAATCCTACTTGTTAAGTGAAGCTGAAAAGCTTATAGCAAATAAATACTATACAGATGCTATTGCTTATTTATCTTCATATGATAATACAATTTTAAAATCTAGTGATAAAGATATTGCAAATAAAATTAAATCCGTAGAAATGTTTAGAAAAGAATATAATGATCATATTCAAAACTATCCTGCTGATGTATCTGCAACTGCTTCATCAGCAATATTACAAAACATAAGTATTGATAATGTTAACACATTAAATATAGATAGTAAGACTCCTTATTTTGTTTATTTAAATTTATCAAATCAAACTACTTATATTTATGAAGGTTCCTTAAATAGCTGGAAATTAACTAAATCCTTTCTATGCTCAACAGGAATATCAGGTGAAGAAACACCTAAAGGTATTTTCTCTATAAATGGTAGAGATAGTTGGTTTTTCTCAAAGAACTATGAGCAAGGAGGTAAGTATTGGGTTAGATTTATGGGGGACTATTTATTCCACTCAGTTCCTTTTGATGAAACTCAATCTAAAATTGTTGATGATACCTTAGGCAAAGCTGCTTCACATGGTTGCGTAAGACTAAATGTCGAGGATTCAAAATGGATATATGATAACATTAAAGATGGTACAAAAGTAATAATAAATTAGCTAAGTATCTAATCTTATCCATGAATAAATATGTAATACTTGCTAATAATACTATAGAATTACTTTTCAAATTAGGAGT
>JBOFSX010000148.1:0-1316 GCA_051651765.1 Anaeroplasmataceae bacterium
ACCAAGAAAAAAAAGTGGATATCGAAATACTTAAAGATATAGTTAAAGCAGGTTTTCAATCACCTAGTGCTTTCAATCAACAAACCAAATCTTTTGTTATAGTAACTGATAAAAAACAATTACTTGATCTATCACAAGTATCTAATAATGCAAATTTTTTAAAAAACACTAATGCTGTAATTGTTTTGTTAGGATCTAATACTAATAATGTTTTAGTTCCACAAATGCAAGATCAAGACCTTTCAAGCTCAATAACCACAATGGCTTTATATGCTAGAAGTTTAAATATTGCTTCATGCTGGATTGGTGTATTTCCTATTGAGGATAGAATGCTAAAAGCTGGAAAGATTTTAAGTCTTGATGAATCTAGATTTGTACATTCAATATTAGCTTTAGGTTATCCTATTAATGATAAAGAGTTCGAATTTAAAGATAAAACAAATGAAAATGAAATTTATTTTGAGAGGGTAAAATAATGCCTGAATTACCTGAAGTAGAAACAGTAAAAAACACCTTAAAAAAACAAATATTAAATTTGAAAATATCAGAAATTACTGTTAATTATAAGAACATTATTAAGTGTAATGTAGATGAATTTAATTCAATTTTAAATCATAAATTTACTGATATATTACGTAAAGGAAAAGTATTAATTTTTGAATTAGAAGATTTATACTTATTAACTCATCTTAGAATGGAAGGTAAGTTCTTTTACAAAGATAATATAAAAGATGTGTCAAAGCATGATCATATAATTTTTAAATTATCAAATAATCATTATTTAATATATAATGATGTAAGAAAATTTGGAAGCATGACTGTTAAAAATATTCAAAACTTATACAATACAGAACCATTAAGTAAAGTGTCTGATGAACCTTTTGATATAGATATTAATACTTTGTATAATCGTTTATCAACCAAATCTATACCTATAAAACAAAGTTTATTAGATCAAGAAATAATGTCTGGACTAGGTAATATATATGTAGATGAAGTATTATACTTGTCAAAGATTAACCCATTAAAACCTACAAAGAGTTTATCATTAAAAGAAGTTAAAGATGTTGTAGCTAATAGTATTTCAATTTTAAATAAAGCTATTGAATTAAAGGGCTGCACTATACGAAGTTATACATCTAGTCTAGGTGTAAAAGGAGAATATCAAAATCATTTAAATGTTCATACAAAATCTAATGAACCATGTCCAAAATGTGGAGAGTTAATACTCAAAATTAAAGTAAATGGAAGGGGTACATACTACTGTCATAAATGTCAAAAGTAGTATAATGTTTATGAAAATAATTGGAATAACA
>JBOFSX010000149.1:0-1978 GCA_051651765.1 Anaeroplasmataceae bacterium
AAATAACAAACATAAGTAAGAGTACATTAATTAGAGAAAATAATAAAAGAAAAGCCGATTTAATAATAAAAAGTTAATGTAAATTTGAACAATATATATTACTACAAAGGTATATATACCAATAGAATTACGATTAAAAGCATATACTAGATATTATTTTATATTTTTAGTAAAAAAAATAAACCTCTATGAGGTTTTCTATTTTTTATAAAAAATTAGGATAAAAAATAAAATTAAAGTATATTATATAAATATAGGTATAAATAAAGGCATTCAAAAAACTGAATGGCTCGATTTATTAAAATATATAATCGCATTCAAAAAGCTGAATAAGAGTATATATCATTAACTATAATTATGCTCAAATACTTAAAAAATATTCATGTAAAATAAATAAAGGCATTCAAAAAGCTGAATGACTTGATTTATTAAATATATAATCGCCTTCAAAAGCTGAAGAAGATTATATATTATTAACTATGATTATGCTCAAATACTTAAAAATATTACTATTTTTAAAATATCGAGTATAATATAAAAATAAACTAAAATAACCAAAAGCATTCAAAAAGCTGAATGACTTGATTTATTAAATATATAATCGCCTTCAAAAGCTGAAGAAGATTATATTTATATATACTATGTCCAAAATAAAAAAAAGTTACTTTATTGGACAAGCATTTATAATAATATGTTAATTTATATTTATATATGTGTCAATGGAAATTTAACATATTATTATAAATGTTAAACTCAAATATGACGTATACGAAGGGATAGGATGACAAAATGAATATAAAAATATTTTTTGATGAGAGTGGTAAAGACCATGATCCTCCTATGATTATGGGAGCTATATCAATACCAGAAACGATATATTTTTTAGAAAATATACAACGTATAAATAAAGATTTACAAGATAATGAAAGAGATTATCATTTTACTAAATACAACGGAGATTATGCTATGAAAAATAGAATAATAGCCTTATTTAAGACAATTTCACCATACTTAAATTTGATGCGTGTAAATATGTTTCAATATACAGATTTGAAGCATAAGAAAGATAATATTCATGGAGATATATTTGATGATATGGTATATTCTAAATTTCCAGAAAGAGTATTTTATGGTTTGTTGAGATGTAAAGGAACTCTTATGAATATAAATGCTGATATATTTATGGAAGATGCAAATGAATATAAGGATTTTCCAAAAATGTTTAAAACTCAATTAAATACACAAGCATTATATAGAGGTGAAAAATTTAAAATAAATAATTGTTGTCAAGTTCCTAAATATACGGAGATTGGGGTTGAACTAACAGATATATTACTAGGTATAATTAGAATTATATTGCAATTCGAAAAAGTACAAGTTAAAAAGACTAAAAGTTTCACAAAAAAAGTAGAGTTAGTAAATGAGTTATTGAAAATCGATAATGTTTATACATTTTTAGCTAATATAAAATATTTTGAATGGGATAATAGGCAATCTACAAAGGAGATTAGGTTTAAAGATTACGTAGATGCATATATTTCATCTAATTATTAATGTATGATATTACAGTGCAGAAATCATTCATATAATTTAAGTAGAATTAAGTATATAATAATGATAAGGAAGGTAACTTCGAGGAGTTAATGGATAATGCTCTTTTCCCTAGTGGGGGACAATAATACCATGATTGCTTGACTGTTGGGCAATGCACAGTCTGTTATCCGGTTAAATAGTTTTTTAGACTTTGGATTATCCAAAGTCTTTTTTAGTGTTTGTATAATAAATAAAAGAAGAACGTTTAAAAGCATTTATATTTATGTTAATAGATTAGTCCTAAGTTACCAGTATTTACGCATACGAAATAGGTTGTAAAAATGATATAATATATATGTAAATAAAGCTAACAATACAAATATAAATAAAGATTTATTTGTTACATATGCTTTTAAAGCCTAAAGTCTTTAAAAGACAAGTTCTA
>JBOFSX010000150.1:0-2136 GCA_051651765.1 Anaeroplasmataceae bacterium
CTTGATTCTTTAATTGATTCAATCATTACTGATTTAAATACTAAATAAAGGAGATTTATATGAAAATAGGAGTATTAGGAGCTGGAGCAGTTGGTGCTGCTTTATTAAAAGAACTACAAGATAATAACTACGATCCTTATATAATATTAAATGCCGATAGAAAAAAAAGATATAAACCAATAAAAATAAACGATGTAGTATGTGATTTTAAACATGCTGATAAAAATATACTAGATTATGTTATTGTAACAGTAAAAAATATGGACTTAGAAAAAAGTCTAGAAGATATAAAAGATAATATAGATGAAAATACATGTATTTTATCTTTATTAAATGGAATAGTAGCTGCTGATGTTATTAAAAAAAGATTTCCTAATAACAGGGTATTACATGGAGTAATTATAATAGCGGCAGTAAGAAATGAACTTAATGATATTACTTATGATAAAGTAAGTAAAATTACTTTTGGTTATTTAAACAATGATATAATTAAACCTGAGGTTCAAACTTTAAAAGATATATTTGATTCATGTAATTGGCCTAGTGTAGTAGCTAAAGATATGAAAAGAGAAATATGGGTTAAATGGATGTTAAACGTAGGTGTTAACCAAGCGAGTGCAATTTCACTTTCAAATTATAGTCAAATGCAACATCCTTATTTAAGAGAAATTTTAAAAGATTTATTCTTAGAAGTATTAACAATAGCAAAACTAGAAAACGTAAATTTAAGTATGGAAGATGTTGATAATCATATGAAATCATTATCAACATGGAATAATCCTCACTATACATCACTTGCTAGTGATTTTATCAATCATAGAAAAAATGAATTAGATTACTTTTCTAAACACTTAATTGATATAGCTAATACCCATAATATTTATTTACCATTAAATACTTTTATTTATAAGATATTAAAAGCTAGAAGTGATACATTTTAAAATAAATAATTAAATTAATATAAAAAGTACAATTAATTATATTGTACTTTTTTTGTTTATTTAAAACTAATTACTAAAGTATTAGTGATTTATATCAACTTTGCTTATAGTTATGTTTGAAAAAAGATTAATCTGTGTTATAATTCTATAGAATGTTATCAAGAAATCGGGTGTTTAAAGTATGAATAATTATCAGATTGCTATTGATGGTCCTGCAGGTAGCGGTAAATCTTCTATTTCTAAAATATTAGCAAAAGAACTTGGGTTTACTCATTTAGATACAGGAGCTATGTATAGAGCAATTACGTATTTAGCATTAAAAGAAAATATAGATCTAAATAATGAATTAGAATATATTTTTCTTCAAAACATAAATATGAGATTTCAAGGTAATAACATAATAGTAAATGATATAGATTTATCTCAAGAAATTAGAAGTGTTAATGTCACTAATAATGTTTCTATTGTATCAAAATTAAAAGTAGTTAGAGATAAATTACTTGAAATACAAAGAGATATGTCTAAAACTGGATTTATACTTATTGAAGGAAGAGATATAGGTTCTGTTGTTTTACCTAATGCTAATGTAAAGTTTTTTTTAACTGCATCAGCAGAAGAAAGAGCAAGAAGAAGATTACTTGAATTTCAATCTAAAAAAGTAGATATTACTTTTGATGAAGTTTTAGAATCTATAAAACAAAGAGATTTAATTGATTCAACAAGAGAAATATCACCTTTAATAATAGCAAAAGATGCTATTGTTATTGATTCTAGTAACTTAAGTATTGATGAAGTTATCGAAAAAATGAAAAATATTGTTAACACAAAAATGAAGGAGAGTTAATATGGAAAATATATTTGATTATGGTGATTTTAGATTACCAAGACCTAAAGACAAAGTAGTAGGTACAGTAGTATCGGTTAAAGAAAGAGAAATTTTAATAGATCTACATTCTATTACAGAAGGAACTATGTTTATTGATCATTATGGTAAAAACATTAATTCTTTTATTGGTGAAGTAAAAGTTGGAGATGAAATTGAATGTGAAGTTTCAAAAGTAGTTCAAGGCGAAAATACTGCTATTTATTTAACTAGATTAAATGCAGTTAAAGAAGATGCTTTAAACAAACTAATAGCAGATAAAACAGAAGTTATTAAAGTAAAAGTAATTAAAAAAGTAAACAAAGGATATTT
>JBOFSX010000151.1:0-2166 GCA_051651765.1 Anaeroplasmataceae bacterium
AATATCTAAATACAATAATTCGAAATTAAGTGATGACATTACATCATATATAATAGTAATTAAAAAAGAAATAGATACGCCTTTCAAATTCAAAAGTGAAATAATAGTCTTAAAAATAGGTATGATTGTTAAATGTAAAAATGTATATATGGAGAAACTGCATTATTAAAATATTTCTTAAAACAAATATCAATTTTTTATAGCATTTATAGTTTCTAATATATTTTCATCAAAGCTAATATGTACGTCATGTAATTATTTATTAATATCAAGGATATGCTATTAAAATACTAAATCTTCACTAAACTAATTACATTTATCCTAAATATTGAAGTTTATAATTCGTACATATTAAAGATTGATGCCATAATATAAAGTTTAAATATAGTAATATATACTTTTATTAATTATAAAATTATGCATGATAGTTTATTAAGCAAAAGAAATAACTTAAATTAACGACTGGAAATATAAAACACATGAAATATCAAATGCTAAAACTAATATCGACTGATTAATATGAAGAAACATATAATTTGTTATCAGAAAGATATAATCATGAAAAGGATAATCATGATTAATTAGTTTCGGACCAAAGAACTATTGAAAATAAGGAATAGAAGATAAAGTTTTGTTTTAACGAATTTAGAGATAAGTCCTAATACATTGAAGTTTGAGATGATGTCATATTTTCCTTATTGGTAGATATTGCTTATGTCAAGGTAGATGGACGCAGAGTATAAAATTTAAAGATAAAAAAAGTAGAGCTATTTAAAGCTATTTTCAAAGTATGTAAAATATGATAAAATAATATAAATTGAAAAAGAGGTGAGTTTAAAATGAGATCATTTAAAATTATTAATTATTTTATACTACTTCAATTATTTAGATATAAGAGAGAAAGAGTACGTATTTTTTATGAAATGAATCAAAATTTGTTTGGTCTTAAAATTGAAGACCTACTTTTTAACGTTGATAACAAAAATTTTAATGTATCATTAACAGCAACGATTAAAGAAAATGCAATTTTGTGTTATGAAAAAAACAAGAATAATATATTATTTTATGAAGATGAAGATTTTCCGAGAAATTTAAAGAAAGTTGCAGAGTATCCTTTGGTATTATTTTATAAAGGAAATAAAAAACTTTTAAATAATTTTTCGTTTAGTATTGTAGGAACTCGAACTCCATCTGATAATGCAATTAATAATACTAATAGAGTTGTTAAATGTCTAATAGAAAATAATGCAGGTATCGTATCTGGATTGGCTAAAGGAATCGATGTTACAGCTCATAAATGTTGCCTTGAAAATAATTATTATAATATAATTGCTGTTATTGGAACTCCGTTAGACAAATACTATCCTATAGAAAACAAGAAGATTCAGCAACAAATAGAATCTAATGGTCTGTTGATAACAGAATATACAGACTTTGAACCGATTTTAAAATGGAATTTTTTACGTAGAAATTATATTATGAGCGCAATTTCAAATTCTACAGTTGTAATTGAAGCTGGGGATACAAGCGGAACTGTAAGTCAAGCGAGAAGTACATTAAAAAATGGAAAAAAAATATTTGTTCCTGCTAGCGTTTTTGATAATCCAAACAACTGCTGGCCTAGAAAGTTTAAAAATGAGTTTAATAATGTATTTAGATTTGAGTTTTTATCAGATTTAAAAGAATATTTAAAAAAGGAGATTATTTAGTTTACTAAATTTGGTTTGTATGATTGACTTAATTATTGACTGTTCTACTATTTCTAATAATGAAATTTTAAAACTAAAGAAAAAATTTAACTGTTTCGAAATTACTGACTATACTGGAAATACTCAATTTAAAGAACAAAAATTTAGGAATATTTTATTTTTAACTAAAGGTAATAATAACACTACATATACAAATCCTAATGGTGATAAAATTTCTCCATTATTGGTAAAAATTACTGATAAAATGATATGGGATGACAATGAATCCTCTGTGTCTGCAAAAGTAAAAACAATTGAGGATTTCTGCAATGATAATATTATATCTTTAATTGGTGAAAACTATAGCTTCAATTTAAAATGCAACACCAAAAAAGTTACATACATTCAAACAGAAAAAATTAGAGGTTATAAATGGACTGAAGATTGTTCTTTTGAACCAATACATGTAAAACATTAT
>JBOFSX010000152.1:0-2985 GCA_051651765.1 Anaeroplasmataceae bacterium
AGAAATATTTATTAAGTACTTAAAAGATATAATCGATAAATTTGAAAAAGAAGTAGATACCAGTTCTATGCAATTAGGAGAAAGAACTACTTTGATTAATTCTTTTATATATTTTAGAAACTATAGAAAATTTGTTTTAAGTGTGATCAAGTCAAATATGACCCATATTTTACTAGATGGATTAAATAATTACATTTTACAAAAAACAAAAAAAGTAGGTAGTCATTTTAGTCCAATTAAGCTTTATGCATATTCAGGAGCATTATTTAATATTTATTTAGAGTGGATCAAAAATGAAAAGATAGGAACTATTGAAGAAATAGTTGATGCTATTACAGTAAAGGACCGATTATCTTTTAGATAATAATCGGTCCTTTTTGTTCAGTATTAAAATTATTTTGATTGTACATTAAATCAATTATTTTTGAGACTTTAATTTCTATATCAAAAATAGAGTTAATATTGTTTTTAATATTAGTGTATATTTTAATATCTTTTTTTATACTACTTAGGTAACTTTTTCCTAAACTGTTAAAACCTAGTACCCTAACAAAATTTAGGTCTTCGTTTTTAGCTTTATTAAAATCTGATTGTTTAACATCAAATAATATATTGGATATTATTCTTTTGATTTTGCTTGATGTATATCTTTTAGAAGTAACCAAATCTACAAACTCTTTAATAGATGAAGCATTTAAAGCATTTTTAAATGAATTTTCAATCCCTTCATCAACAAGAAAAATATTTTCTAAATTATTCAAAATCACTTTATATTTTAAATAATTTAAAATATTATTCTCATCATTAAATCCTTTTTTTAAATATAAGTTATATGTGTTTGATGGAACCTGTTCTTTTATGCTATTTAAATTATTTCTAATAGCAGTAGCACTTGATATTTTGTTAGTGAGTTGTTTGTCATTATAGTTGTTATTTATTCTTTTAATAAGATTTAGCTTTATTTTACTTTTAAGTTTAATGATAGCATCTAAATAAAATATACCTAAAATATCATTGCTTAAAAGTTCTTTATATCCTAAATTTTTTAAAGCTAGATTGCTAGAAGTTTTATATGAATTTCCTAAATCCAAATACTCTTTTAACTTTAAATTATAGTCTTTACTGTTTATAGCTTTTAAGTAATCATAGTATGGTTCTATCTTATTTGACTCACTACCAATCCATATTTCGTCTATGTTTAAATTATTTAAAAATTTAACGCTATAATATGAAAATATGTTTGCATTATTGTTTGAAAATATATAAGGTAGTTCAATTACCAAATCTACACCAATTTCAAGCGCTAACTTACATCTATCAAATTTAGACATAAGTTGAATATCTCCGCGCATAGAAGTATAACCTGTAATAATTGCGACAACTAGGTCTGCTTCAGATAATTCTTTAACCTTGTTCAAGTGGTATACATGTCCGTTATGTAACGGATTGTATTCAACAATTATTCCAACAACCTTCATATAATCACCCTCTTTATTTGATTATAACATATAAATATTTATATTTTAATATTTCAAATTATATGTTAAAATATGATTAGGTGATGATTATGATAACAATTTATACAACAAATAGCTGTTCTTCATGTAAGAAAGCGGTAGAATGGTTTAAAGCAAACCACATTAAATTTACAGAAAAAAATATGTTTAAAGTGCCTATTGCAAAAGACGATATTATAAAAATGCTTGAACATACTGAAAATGGTTTTGATGATATTATTTCTACAAGAAGTAAAATTATATTAAATAATAATATTGATATTGAGTCAATGAAATTTAATGAGCTTGTAGACTTTATAATTAAAAATCCAAGTATTCTTAAACGACCTATTATAGTAGATGAGAGAATGTTTCAAGCTGGGTATGATGATGATGAAATATCTGCATTTAGACCTCGTGAATTAAGAAAAATGTTAGAATGTAAACATTGTGAAAAAATTGAAGATTGTGACTATAATACACAACTTGTTGAAAATCTTAGTGTACAAAAAGGAGAATTGTAATTATTACAATTCTCCTTTTTTATTTGTAGCTCTTAACATTTTAGATATTGATGGTTTATATATTATATTATGGTTTTGAATTAACTTTTCAAAAGATGATTTTCCTTTTTCATAATCATTAGTTTCATATTCAAGTTCATAATCTATAGTATTAAAGTAGTAGTTTTTATCTAAAAATAAAATATCATTATCATTTATTAAAATTTTAACTCTTTCTGTTTTTAGTTTAGTTTGATAGTAAACATATGTATCTACGTTAACAATGTTTGCATCAAATCCATTTTTAATATAATCAGTGAATTCTTTTTCACTAATAAATACAGAATGTTCAATAAGATGATTATCCTTTGGAATTTTGGATGTTATTTTAAATCTATCTTTTTCTCTTATGCGTACTGATATTTTATTTTTTTTAAGAAAATTATTTTTATCATTAAAGTAATAATTTGTTTGTGAATAATTTGTTGAATTTTTTATATATGATGAACATAAACTATTATATTCATCTATTGTTAGAAGTGATTTGAATTCAATTTCTATATTTGTTTTCATAAAAGATTTTCTCCTTATTTGTTATATTATATACTAAAATATGTTATTATTAAAATATTAAATGAAGGGTGGTTTTATTTTGAAATATTTTATTGTTTCTAAAGATGATTCTAAAAGTCTAGATATTTATAATCGATTAAAAAAAGAAATCAAACATGAATATAACAAAGATGCTCCTGATTTAGTAATAAGTATTGGTGGAGACGGTACTATACTTGAAGCAATACATAATTATATTAATCTAGATAATGTATCTTTTTTAGGTATTCATACGGGTCATTTAGGTTTTCTAACTAACTTTAGTTTTGATGAAGTAGACAAATTAATTAAAGTTGTTAATGATAAAAAATTTTTAACTGAGGAAATTAATTTGCTTGAATACACTATAAAAGATAATGGTGTGATAAAAAATG
>JBOFSX010000153.1:0-5922 GCA_051651765.1 Anaeroplasmataceae bacterium
AGACTTTTGGCTAGTGATAATGCCGTTTGTTGAATATTAAGCTCTCTAAATTCTTTTTTAATATTATTCTTTTCGACATGTGTTAAAGCTTTGTAAGTTGTGTACCCTACCGCTAAACCTGAAGCAGCTCCCATAATTGCTATTAAGGATAAACCTTGAATCATAGTTCCGCCAATTACAACACCACCTAATCCAGCAAGTCCAGAGGTAATTGCAGCTGCGCTAAATAAACCAGCTCCTGCAAGTGCAAATCCACCTGTAAGTAATACTAATGGAACAGTAACAGCTGTGATAGCAATTGATTTAGAAAGAATTTTTTCGATATTTAAAGGAATAATGTTTGCATATATAGATCCTAAATCTTTTTTAAGTTTACTTATATCTAAACCTAATATAATAGATAGTTCAGAGAAAGATATATCATTCGTTTTGTAATCGTAGTAATTATCAAAGATTGTGTTGAATACAAATTCCATTTTAGCAATACAATTATGATCCTCTTCGAAGAAATATTTAATCAAATCGCTTAGACTTTCGTTTGTATACTCCTGATAGTATTTTTTTTCTTTTGCTTCTAACTCTAATTTTTCTAAAACTTTCATTGATTCAACTAGAAGTTCATTATTTTTATTAAATTTTTTTATGTTAGCATTATTAAAATTCTTTTTACCTAGTTTGTCAAAGAAATTATCGTTATCACCTATAATTTTTGGTGTTGAACTTGTTATTTCTTGTCTATGATAGTTAATGTCATTTAATAGTCTTTTTTTTCTAATTAAATAAACCATTTCATTATGTAGTTCTAATTTTTCTTCTAAAGTTTTCATATTTGCTCCTATTATCCGAATATTTTTTTTAAAAATTTATTTTTTGAGATTTTAGATTCTTGATTGTAGTTAGCATCTTGATCTATATCTTCTTCCTCATCTAATTCTTCTTCAACTATATATTCTAAATCTTCTAAATCTATTAAATCTATGTTATCAATTAAAAATATAACTTTCTCTTTTTTTACATCATCTTTAATTATTAATTTCAATTTATCAATGATTGTTTTGTCATCATCTTTAGTTTCAAAAATACTTTTTGTATATTCATAAATTTGTTCTTTAAAAATTGTACTATCACTAAGAATAAAATCAATTAGTTCTATTATTTTATTAGGAATATTTGTCTTAAGTTCATTTTCATAGTCACTAATATACTTATAAAGTGATGGTCTAGATATATTAATTAATCTTGATAATTCTGATATTGTAATTTTATTATTTAGTCTCATAAAGTACCTCCATAATTTAATTTTACACTTTTTTTGTAAATTGTCAACACGTTTTACACTTTTTTTGTAAAACAAAAAAAGAAGCCTAAGCTTCTTTTATACTAAAACCTCTAGTTCTTGTCCTTGTTTAACATCAAAAGCACAAGCATCGTCAACATCTATATGAAAATCTAGATCAAATTCATCATTAACTCTACATAATACTTCACCCATTAATCCACCTTTTGCACCATCAACTTTAACGCAAACGATTTGTCTATCTTTTATTGAATAATTCTCGGCTTGTTTTGTAGATAAATGAATATGTCTGTCCGCGACAATAACACCCTCACTTATGATAACTTCGTTACCGTTTAAAGGGTTTACTAACTTACATCCTCCTGATCCTTTAGTATCTCCAGAAGAACGCGTTGGTCCTGCTATTTTTGCTTTAGTACATTCACTTCTTAACAATTCCACTTGAGTTTGTTTTCTTAATGGTCCTAAAATTCTAACTCTCTCGATAGATTTTCCTTTAGGATCTAAACTCACAACATTTAATTGTTCTTCACAAGCAAATTGTCCTGGCTGGCTTAAATCTAATTTTTTTGTTAACTCCTTTTGTCCGGGAAACAATTTATTAAAATCTTCTAATGATAGGTGAATGTGATGCGCACTTACACCTACTGGTACTAATAATTTTTTCATATACTTCACTCCATTTCTTTTATATTATACAAAAGTTATATCTTGTTTTCAATTGTGTAACTCAATTACTGCATTTTTCTTTGCTTTATTACAAAAACAACCCCGTTATTTAAATTTTTAACGGCAAGATCCATATCAAGAAAATCTAGAGTTTTCTTAACTATACTCATACCTAAACCAAATTGTCCTTTTGATCCTTTCTCATATGGTTTGAATAGACCATTTGTGAATTTTTCATCAATTGGTTCTCCGTCATTAAATATTGAAAGTATTCCTTTATTTAAATTGATTTTAATGCAGGTTTTAGCATACCTTTGAGCATTATCAATAATATTATCTATAACTGTATAAAAATTTTCATAATATCCTCTAAAATTAGAATTATCTAAATTGATTTCAAAATTTAAGTCTGTCTTATATTTATAAGTAGTAACTATTTGATCAATAATCTCCTTCATTTTAATATATTCAAATGGTTTATCTTTATTAAGATATTCTATTTTGTTATATAGTAGAAGTTTAGTAACCTTATCTTGTAATAAATCAGTTTGTTTCAATATAACATCAAGCGTATCATCATCAGAAAGTCCATCTTTAATAGCCTCCACATATGATTTTATTACTGCAATTGGCGTTTTAAAATCATGACTAATATTTTGTAACATTTCTCTTTTAGCTAATTCCGTTTGCATTAATGCTATTCTAAATTCGTTAAGTGATTTATTTAAAGTTGAAATTTCATCTTTTCCTTTATCAATATATTCTTTTTCAAAATTATTATAAGGAAGATTATCAATATGATTTTGAATCCTATGTATTCTATTAGTTAGCAAATTTGACCAAATTATAATAATTACCGCTGTAAGCAGAGCTGTCGCTATAAAAACATATATAATTTTAAAACTGATATCATTTATTAAAGCGTTGGTAAGTTGATCGTCTGAAAATAGTATAATAAAATTATCTTCATTTGAAATCTCATAACTATAGTAAATATCGCCATGCTTAGAATTAGATATAATATTACTTTCTGATCCTGGTTTATTTGGTAATTTATTAATCAAATTCATAGCAATAGATAACGGAACAATTGACTCTATATTTTGACTATATTGTATTTCCTGTTCAGAAGAAAAGTTTGTTATCTTAATGAATTCTATTGTCATTTCCATTGAAACAATATCAAACTCTTTATTATTGTTCCATTCTTTTTTTGTTACTGAAACTAAATTACTTAATCTAGATTTAACATCATTCTGATAAACAGGTTTTACTATATTAATCATAATAATCAGAAAAAGTATTACTGATATAGTAATTACAAATGTAAAAATAATCAACAGTTGTTTTGATAGACGAAAACGTCTCATTTTAATCGATACCCAAATGCATACATAGTTTCAATATCAAGTTCTATCATTTTTTGTCTCAACCTTCTCATAAGATCATCAACAACTCTGTCTGATCCAAAATAATTAGGCCCCCAAATATGAGTTATTATTTCTTCTCTCGATAAAGGTAAGGCTTTATTTTCAAATAAAAAGATTAGCAAATCATATTCCTTGCTCGTTAAACTTATTATTTCATTGTTTTCACAAACACTTCTTTTATCTAAATATATAGTATATCCATTGTACTGAATTAAATTTGGATTTACTTTTTCATTGTTGATTTTATAACACCTTTGAACAATTTTATTTATTCTTAAGACAACCTCTCGTGGCGAATATGGTTTCGCTATATAGTCATCTCCACCAAGTTCTAACCCTAAAATCTTATCAATTTCTTGATCTCTAGCAGAAGTAAACACTATAGGCTTATCTGGATATTTACTTTTTATCTCTTTAACGATGTCATATCCGCTAATACTACCTGGAAGCATTATATCAAGAATCCATAGATGACATTCTAAGTCAATAGATTCAAGCGCTTTTGCGCCATCGTTAAAGATATTAACTTCGTAGTTCTCGTTTATTAGATATTTTGATAGAATGTTGGCTAAATTAACTTCATCTTCAACTAAATTTATCTTGTACATATAATCAACTCCTTTTTGTAATTATAAAACAAAATATGTAAAAATTCTACAATATCCATTTAAAATTATAGAGATATTACAAATTTAAACAAATTTATATATATAAACTAATTTTAAACACATATTTAATTAATTTTATATAAAAAAAAAGAAAAAGAAAGCAAATGCTTTCTTTTTCAAATAGGGGAGAGTTGTTTATGAAAAAACAATCTAATATCATTTATAGGGAGTAAATGATAATTGTCTATAAAGACATTATTATTATATAACATTAGTAAAAATTTTCAACATTATTTTAATGTGAAATTGTGTGAATGATTACTATTCGTCGTACATTTCCTCATATTCATCCATAAGTTTTTCATAAGAGTCCTCATCAAATTTATCATCATCAATAACGTCGTCATAATTTAATACAATTTTATTGTCAATTATAGTATCTTCTGGTGTAATTATGTCATCGTCATCGTCTTCATCTACAAATTCTTCTTCTAGTTCCTCAACAATGTTTTCAACTTCATCTTCAAATACTAATTCTTCCTCTTCATCTTCTTCAACTTCATCTTCAAATACTAATTCTTCCTCTTCATCTTCTTCATCGATTAAAGACTTATCTATCGAGTCAACGCCATCCTTGTCCCAATCTTTTAACGATTCATATTCTTTTAGATTCCACATACCATCACCTAAATAGACAAATTTAGAGCTTTTTACAATATCTGTATATAATTGAACAAAAAACTGATTATTTTCATCAACAATATCTAAAGATTCAATAGTAAGAGTGATTAGTTCTTTAAAATGAATAGGCTTTCCTGTTTTTTTATAATTAGCGTCTGCTATAATAATTGATTTTTCAAGTAATGATAATTCGTGATTGTTTTGCATTAGTTTCCTCCAAGATTAGTACTATAAAGATACTTTATATTTTACATAAAATAATCCTATAATACAAGTGTTATTTAATTAGCAGGTACAATTTATAATTAGCACTTTGATCTTCATCAAGATGTATATTGTAATTTATAAATAAACCTGTATTGCTAATTTTAAAATCGATCAAAATGGTTTCATATTCAAAATACAGACCTTTTTTATCGTCATAAATAGATTTTGATTTAATTTTTTTTCTCAAATTCATAATAGAATTAATTGTTCCTGTTCGTTCTATTATAATTGACTCAACACCAATTGTTATAGTTGTAAAAACATTTTCTTGAGAATTATCTTTAAATATATATTTGTTTTCAACAATTTTAAGATTGGTATCAAATTTAGTACTTTCGCCATCACATATTGATATAAAGGTTGATTTCATAAAGTTCCTCTTATTTTAAATTAGTGCGTCCTGCAATAGCTTTGCTGACAGTCATAGAATCGCTAAAGGATAAATCAGCACCTACAGGTATACCGTAAGCTATTCTAGAAACTATTATATTACTACTAGACAAAATATTGGCGATATATTGTGCCGTCATTTCACCATCAATTGTTGCATTACATGCGAGTATTATTTCATTTATATTTGCTGTTTCAACTCTTTTTTTTAAAGATTCAATATTAAGATCTTCAATTGATACCGCTTTAGAAAAATTGATTGATCCATCAAGAATATGATACAGGCCTTTATAAATATTTAGTTTCTCAATAACAAATAAGTCTTTTAAACTCTCCAAAACCATAATTGTGGATTTATCTCTAGAATCATCACAACATATATTGCAAATTTCTGACTCAGAGATATTGTGACAAACCGAACATCGTTTTAATGTACTTTTTACATCACTTATACTTTGAGAAAAAACATTAGTTTCACTTTCATTCATATTAGTAAAAATATAAATTGCTAAGCGTTCTGCTGTTTTTGGACCTATTGACGGTAATTTTGAAAAAGATTCAATTAAACGCATAATAGGTT
>JBOFSX010000154.1:0-3960 GCA_051651765.1 Anaeroplasmataceae bacterium
ATGGTTTTGGACGTATTGGACGTCTAGCTTTCAGACAAATGTTTGGAGCAAAAGGTTATGAAATCGTAGCAATAAATGATTTAACTAACCCTGATATGTTGGCTCATTTATTAAAATATGATTCAGCACAAGGTAGATATAATGGAACAGTAGAAGCTGGTGAAGATTATATAGTAGTTAATGGTCAAAAAATTCAAATCTATGCAAAAGCTAATGCAGCTGAATTACCATGGGCAGCTCTTGATGTAGATGTTGTTTTAGAGTGTACAGGTTTCTATACTTCTAAAGATAAAGCTCAAGCTCATATTGATGCTGGTGCTAAAAAGGTAGTTATTTCAGCTCCTGCTGGAAACGACTTACCAACAGTAGTTTTCGGAGTTAACGAAAACGTAATTACAAAAAAAGATAAAATTATTTCTGCAGCTTCATGTACTACAAACTGTTTAGCTTTAATGGCAGCTCCATTAAATAAAACAGCTGAAATTTTAAGTGGTATTATGACAACTATTCATGCTTACACTAGTGATCAAATGGTTTTAGATGGTCCTCATAGAAAAGGTGATTTCCGTCGTGCTAGAGCAGCAGCTATTAATATCGTTCCAAATTCAACAGGAGCAGCTAAAGCTATCGGTTTAGTTATCCCTGAATTAAATGGAAAATTAATTGGTTCAGCTCAACGTGTACCAGTACCTACAGGTTCATCTACTATTTTAGTAGCTGTTGTTAAAGGTGATATTACAGTTGAACAAATTAATGCAGCTATGAAAGCGGCAGCTTCTGATTCATTCGCTTATAATACTGATGAAATCGTTTCTTCAGATATTATTGGTACAACTTATGGTTCAATTTTTGATGCTACTCAAACAATGGTTAAATCTCTTGGAAATGGAACTACTCAAGTTCAAGTTGTAGCTTGGTATGATAATGAAAATTCTTATACAAGCCAAATGGTTAAAACTATTAAATATTTTTCAGAATTAAAATAATTTAAAGGTGCATAATGCACCTTTATTTTTTTATTTATAGATATTTTTAGACATAGATAAAGCTTTATGTTGAGCTATATTTACATTGACAAATTGACAATTTTTATATATTATTTAATATGAGGTATTTTGTTATGAACATAAGAATTTTAACTGATACAACAAGCAATTTTACAATAGAAGAAGCTCAAAAAATTGGTATAACTATGTTACCTATAGGTATAACATTTGATGATGTAACGTTTGATGATCAATATCAATTATCTACAAATGAATTTTATGATAAACTGACATCAAATGAAGTTTATCCTAAAACTAATCAAGTATCTATAAAACTTCTTTATGATGAATTTGAAAAATCAAAACAAAACAATGAGATTTTGATTTGTTTATTTATTTCTTCTAAGTTAAGTGGTACTTTTAATACTGCTTGCATTGTTAAAGAAGATGTTTCTTATAATAATATTCATGTTATTGATACTCTTAATACAACACTTGGATTAAGAGTATTAATTGAAAAAACTTTAGACATTGTTAGTAAAACTAACGATATTAAGGATATATTATTTAATATAGAGGAGACGGTTAAAAAAGTAAGAGTATTTGCTGGTATAGATACTCTAGAGTATTTATTTAAAGGTGGGAGAATTTCTAAAACTAAAATGCTTTTAGGGTCTCTTTTAAAAGTTAAAGCTTTAATAAGTGTTGAAGGTGGTTTTGTAGAAACTATTGAAACAGTAAGAGGAACAAAAAAAGCTTTATCTGAATTGAGTTTAATTTATAACAAATATAAAAATTATGAATGTAAATTTATGTATTCCATGAATGATACAAATTTAAATAATTTTATTGAGTTAAATGGTATTGATAAAAACATCACTAAATATAATTTATCCCCAGCTATTGGATGCCACATTGGTCCTAATGGTTATGGTTTTGTTTTTATAGAAGATTAATAATAGAAGAGGTATATATATGTTTAAATCATTAATGGATGCTGGATATAAAGAATTAAAAAGATGTAAAGGAATAGCACACAAAATAGAACTTTTAGATGCTGAAATGCAAAGTCTTTCTGATGAAGAGTTAAAAGCTAAAACTGAATATTTTAAAGAATTATTAAAAACCGGAAATACTATCGAAGATATAATGGTTGAAGCTTATGCCGTAGCAAGAGAAGCATGTTTTAGAGTATCTAAAATGAAACCATTTTTTGTACAACTTGTAGGTGGTATTGTTTTAAATGGTGGTAATGTTGCAGAAATGAAAACAGGTGAGGGTAAAACCTTAACAGCTGTTGCACCTGCTTATTTAAATGCTTTAACTGGAAATGGTGTTCATATCGTTACAGTTAATGAGTATCTTGCTAGTCGTGAGGCTCATGGTGAGATAGGAGAAATTTTTAAATTCTTAGGATTAACTGTAGGACTAAATTTAAGAGAATATAATAAAGAACAAAAACAAGAAGCTTATGCTTGTGATATACTTTATTCTACAAACGCTGAATTGGGATTCGATTATTTACGTGATAATATGGCTACATCTAAAGATGCTCTTGTACAAAAAAGAGGATTAAATGTTGCTATTATCGATGAGGTCGATTCAGTTTTAATTGATGAGGCAAGAACACCTTTAATTATTTCTGGTGGTCAAAAGCAAAATTCTACTTATTATACACAAGCAGATAGTTTTGCTAAAAAATTAAAACCAGAAAACTATACTGTAGATTTAGAATCGAAAACTATTCAATTAACTGAATCAGGTGTTGTACTTGCTGAAAAAATGTTCAAACTAAACAATTTATATGATTTAGATAATGTAGCTTTACTACATAGAATTAACAATGCTTTAAAAGCTAATTTCATTTTCCAAAGAGAAGTTGAATATGTAATTCAAGAAGGTGAAGTTAGAATTGTTGACGGTTTTACAGGACGTATTTTAAAAGGTCGTCAATATAGTGATGGTTTACACCAAGCTATTGAGGCGAAAGAGAATGTTGAAATTAAAAGTGAAACAGTAACTGTTGCTACTATTACATATCAAAATTTCTTTAGAATGTACAAAAAACTTTCAGGTATGACAGGTACAGCTAAAACTGAGGAAGAAGAATTTAGAAATATTTATAATATGTATGTTGTGGAAATCCCTACAAATAAACCAATTATAAGAATCGATAAACCTGATTTATTATTCTTAACTTTAGAAGACAAATATGCTGCTTTAATTGAAGAAGTTAAAAAAAGACATGAGTTAGGTCAACCTATACTAATCGGTACTGTAAGCGTTGATAGTTCAGAAGTTATTTCTAAGCTACTTACTGCTGCGGGTCTTAAACACGAAGTTCTAAATGCGCTTAATCACGAAAGAGAAGCTGAAATTATTGAAAAAGCTGGTAATATAGGTGCAATTACTCTTGCTACAAATATGGCTGGACGTGGTACCGATATTAAAATTAATGAAGAAGTTGTAAAACTTGGCGGTCTATGTGTATTTGGTACTGAAAGACATGAAGCTAGACGTATTGATAACCAATTAAGAGGACGTTCAGGTAGACAAGGTGATCCAGGATTTTCACGTTTCTATACATCTGCTGAAGATGAATTATTAGAAAGATTTGCTGGAGAATCATTTCAAAAATCTCTTAGTAAAGCAATTAAATTCAACGCATCAGGGGATCCTTCTAAACCATTAGAGTCTAAAATATTCACGAGACTAGTTACTAGTGCACAAACAAGAATCGAAGGATCTAACTTCGATTCAAGAAAAAATGTACTTAAGTATGACGATGTTATTCGTATTCAACGTGAACTTTTATATAAACAAAGAATGCAATTAATCAATGGTGAAAATATTGAAGAACTATGTCATGCTATGATCAAACAAGCTATAGTTACTATAACTGATGAACATATGTATGAAGTTAAAAGAAATAAATTTGATATAGATGATCAAGCGATAGCTGATGAATTTAATA
>JBOFSX010000155.1:0-8054 GCA_051651765.1 Anaeroplasmataceae bacterium
ATCATCAGAATCAATATAGATCTCTTCGTACGAAAACTCAAAAGTAGTCGGATCTGCTTTATAATTAGCACCACCAGCACCACCAACTGCATCTACACTACCATAACCGTAAAAAGTTAAATTAGCGAATTGAGGAACTAAAAAACCAGCGCCTCCACCAGTACCTGGTTTTTCAGACGTTGCATCAAATCCATCTGCCCCAATGGCAGTTATAGTAATACCAGGTCTAATATATATATTAACATTAGACTGAATAATTATTGCAGAATCTGAAGGATTCGATGGATATACTCTTGTATCCTCTGTTATTTTATAATTACCACCAGTGATTGTCTGTGTCTCTGTTAACGATTCACCATTAAAAGATAACTCTTCCCAACTCTCGTAATATTCATCTTCTTTTCCGTCATAACTAATGTTTGCATTTGTATTTATTAGGTTAGCGTAAAAGCAAAATACAAATAATACTGTTGTGATCATCATTAGTAATGTTTTGTTGTTTGATAAAATTTTTGTTTTCATTTTATTCCTCCTATTAAATATAGTATTGTCTATAAATTAAACAACTATTTAGTTCATAGACAATACTATATTTTGAATTTCAAAATATAGTATGTCTAAATATTATAAACTTCTATTTTTTCTTATTTTAACCACTTTCACAGTAACAACTGTTACTCCTAGTGCAGCTATTATAACACATAATGTCACAGCAACTGATATCCAGTTTGTGTTCATTACAGATCTTTGAGTGTTATAAGTTAAACCTAAAACACCTAATGTTTGAATATTTAGAATTAATTGATTGTTCTCTATATCAATTTCTAAGTATTCTCCATTTTCATTAACTTCTGTATTGATTACATCGTAACCATTATTGTCACGATAAACAAAATAATCTTGACCTTTATCTAATTTCATTTTAATAACGATTTTGATATTTTTGTCTAATTTTGTTATTTTTACCTTATTACCATTTCCTATTTCTTTACTAACTGAAACGTCGAAGTAGAAAATCGAATCTAGCTTGTGTAAAGAAGCGTAATTAACTAAGTTATGGTCTGGAGTTAATCCAGTTTCTTTCACGTTAAATGTTAATGCTATAGATTTACCTTGGATAGAACTATTTAGATCTTCTTCAGTAAATGCATTTAACATGTCATCTATTACAAATGAATAATCAGATCCACCTTGAATATTAAGTTTAGTATTAATAACTTTATTATCAATTACGACTCTAATTGCATCAGAATTAGTTTTAACATTTGAAGCAAATGTGTAAGTTCTTTGAATTCCTTGTGCGGTAAATTCTATCATAATATTATAGTATCTACCTTCTATAAGATCTTCAAAACTAAAGTATCCATCTTTATCAGCATTAGTTTTACTAATAATATTTCCATTATCTAGTAAAAACAATTCAACATTATTTAATTCCGATCTCAAATCATTAACTACAACACCATAAATTGAATCTTTTGTTCTTTCCCAAGCTCCATATAAAGTATAGTTTTTAGAAATTGGAGTAAGTAAATTAAATGGAGTTTTAAATTCTTCATCTAAATACCATCCTGAAGACTTATAACCTAGTCTTTTGTATTTAGGAAGGTATCTGCTATCTATCATTTTTCCTAATTCAATAGTTAATTCATTTTCACCAGATACATACTGACCATCTTTTACAACAATATTAATTGTAAATAATGTAACGTAAATTTTTCCATTAACTAAAATTAAATTATAATTAGATAACTCATTAGCACTAACTATTATATCAAATTCAATTAACTCCGAATTTACATCATAGTTTGTTTCAAAGATAATATCTAAATTGATATTAGATTCATTATCTTGAAATTTCAACCCTAAAACATCATATTTAAATTGGTCTTGAGAAATTGTAGTACCATTTTTGACTTTTATATCCTCAACAACTATTTTTAAATCAGATTTTTCAACGTGTAATTTTGCATGACTAAAAGAAATATTATAATTTCCATCTAAATAATATAAATCAAGATTATAAATTCCAACACCTCTAAATTCTTGTATAGAAGAGTTGAATTTTGTATTAATTCTAATATTTGATTGTATCATTGGTAAATCTGCTATGTAATACCCTTCAATTAGTGGGGTAATTGTAGGTAAATCTTCACCGTATTCAATATATATATCAGCAATTGAAATTGATAAATCCCTTTTTATGATTTCGATAGATGTTTTTTTGTATGTAAAATTGTAGTTTAGTAAATCATCTTTTGAAGTAACGAAAACATCATAGAAACCTATTTTTCTTTTTTCTATAACCGATGAATCATAAGTTGTAGAAAAAATATAATTAATATGCATATTTTCATCATTTGGATATGCAAATCCTGAAGACGTTGGTTTGAAATCTTCTGTAGATAATTCATATCCATATGTTTTTGTGATTGCATTTGTTTCGATTAATATATCTTTTTTTAGAACAGTTAATTCTCCGTTAACAAATGTATTATACTCATAATTATTAAATGTAGCGAAGTTAGAAGCTACAGATAAAAAGTAGTTTTTATCCACGTTAATACTATAAACACCTGAGTTTCTTGTTGCTTCATTTGAAGTATTATAAGCAGTCGACAATCTAACACCAGTCATTAAAGTTGCAATATCTTGAGGTAATGCATTTTCAAGATTAACTGTTAATATTGGCGTTTTATCACCATAAGTGATAGTTTGATCTTCTACAACTACTTGTAATACACGTTTTGTAACTTCAACATAAGATGTCTGATAATTAATTATATAGCTATCAAAAACTTCATGACTTGTATTAGATAATAATAATGGATATTTACCAACTGGAATTTTAGATGATTCAACACCAAAGTATTGGAAATAATATTCAAAGTTCTCTTTTATTATATCAATATCATCAAATACATGATTTTCAAATTTGAAATCTATTTCTAAATCAGTATCACCATATTGAATTGGACTAGTTTTCCCTACAATATTAAGTAATCTTGAAGTAACAATTAGTTTTCCTTCAATTATTTGAATTTCGTAATTATTTGATGAAATTCCGCTTGCAAATAAATCGTACTCCCCAACTCTTCTTTTTAATGGATCGTTGATATCAAAGTTAGTAGAAAAAGTTATTGTTCCATTCAAATTATTAACTTGTTCTTGAAATTTAAACCCTGATGCAACATAACCAAAACGATTAGGTATAGCTTCACCATAACTAATAGCAAAATTATTTATCGAAATAGTTAGGATCGCTTTAGTTACTGTTAATTTAGAATTAATGTAAACGATATTATAATTTGTTGCTTGTTCAGCACCTATAATCGTTACATCATACTCACCCACACTTCTATAATCCAAACTTAATGGATTATATGTTGTGTTAATTTTAATAGTTGATTGAATAGTTGTATTGTTGTTTCCTTTAACTCTTAAAGTATTAAAAGTTTCACCATTTACTAATCCTGTAACATCATATTTAAATTCAGGCGTAACAGTCCCGTATTGAATAACTGAATTTCTTAAAGTAATTGTTACTGTAGCGGGCATTATATTCAACGTCCCTGTTTGTCTTTCAATTAAATAATTAGAATTATATAAATTTGGATTAATAGAAAGAGTATGTATTCCAACATTACTAGAAATATGATTGATTATTTGAGAGTTACCAAAAATATCATTAGCTGTATGTCCAAATGCTACATTTTCAATATTATAATCTATTGTGTATTCAGAACCATATATAACATCTTTAGAAACTGCAGATATTTTAATTTTTCTAGATAAAACAGATAACGTAGATTGAGAAATATTTACATTATAATTTAAAACATCACCATATTCTATTAAGTTGTAATAGTAAATACCAACAGAATTATTGTTGTTATAATCAAAATTAGTGTCAAATACGAATTTACTAGTATCAAAAACCGTGCTAATTGAGTCACCAGGAACAAAACCATTAATGTAGTATTCTGGTGCACTAACTTCATCACCATAAATTGAACTTATTTTATTTAAAGTAATGTTTAAATTAGCTTTTTTGATTTCAAAATAAACAATTAAAGTGTTTTCAGTATTTGAAGCTGAGTTTAATGCATAATTTGTTGTTTCGTTTAATTTTATTACAAGAGGATAACGTCCTGCATTAGTTTGTTCAATTACATCTACAGTAGTAATTGATTCACCTGAGATATTTTTAAAATCCACAAGATTTGAAGTATGTTTTTGACCATTGTACGTTACTATACCACCAGAATATGATTCATATGTAAGTACTTTTTTGTAAATTGTAAATTCTAAAGGTCCAACATCTAAGCCTGTATATTCTAAAGTACCTTCTACAGTCAATCTAACATACCATACACCAGATTGAACTGGAATATCTTTGCTATAATTTATTTTATCATTTGAATATTCAATCACAACTTTACCAAATAAAGGAATAGCTTGTGGTTGTTTGAATGTTAATCCTTGTTCGTCATATTCAAAATCGTAGACAATAACATCATTTGCCCAATCGTTTTCAATTGGCTCTACAATACCAGCAACGAATTTAAATGTAATTATTTTCGAAGTTGGATCATACATATTTTCACTAACATTAAATACTTGTTCTTCACCATCATAGAGTACAGTAATTTTCACGTCTTCTATATTTTCGGTAAATTGATTTTCTCTTGTAGGTTTCATTCTTATTGTAAATGAATATCTACTTCCAAATTGGAAAGCATCTTCGTCTTTAAGAATAATACCCGTATCTTCATTTGACCAATAAAATGAACCTGGACTCTTAGGATCATCTAGATCAACTAAACCATCACCAAAAATTACACGATTTAAATTAGCTTTTTCTCCACCTATCATTTTAGACAAAGACATTGTTATAGAACTAATTGTTACACTGTAATTAGCGTAAATTTCTCTATTTGTAACAAATTGAGTTATTTCATAACCATTTACAAATAAATCCGCATTAGCGTTAGAGTAAACCGAATCTTTATATGAAGATAATTTAGCACTATCAGATGATGCTGGTCCTTGAATATGAACTTTACTTTGAACATAAATCCAAATAGATGCAGATCGTTTATATTGACTAGTCACATCATTTATAGTAATCGATACTGCTATCGAGAAATCCGAATCTAGTATAAGATCAAGTTTAAAGAATTGAAATTTAGTTTCATCAGCTGATAATTCATATGGTTGATCTATAATGTCGATAACAAAATCTTCATCATAAACAATTCCATTTACCATTACTAAATATTCCCCTCTTGGAACATTTGCTGTATATGTTTTACCATTATCAGTCATTAAATATGAAATATAATTTGTGTTTCTTGAATTAGATTGGAAAGATGATTTTCTAACTAATCTAACTATAATATTAGGTAGATGAACTCCATCAGAAACTACAGCAACATTTACATTTTGAGTTATAGGCTCCCATTTAGCATATAAAGTTCTATCATCTGAATCAACATATCTCCAGATACGTCCAGAGGCAGCTTTTCCATTTGATAATATATATTGCACATTGTCTTTATCGTAAAAACCTAGGAATTTAAATCCCGGTAAAATTGGGATTAAATGAGTATTACCCTCAAAAGCGGTTATTGTTTTGTCAAATTCTTGGGTTGCTTCTTTAAGATTTAAAATACCATCAGCGTAAGTTTCTGTAACTGTTACACCACCTTGTGTAAATGTGTATGATTGATTAATATCAAATTTTACTTGTACGTCAATAGCCTCAAATACAGTGTACAAATCATTGTATTTTACAGCAGTTCCCGTGTTTTCAAGTTTTTTTGATGTTGTTCCAATTTTTGATAAGACTAATTCATCAGTTATCTTACCGGTGTAATTATACCCTAGTAATGAATAACCTTTTCTTACGTATGGAACAAATTGTGATTCACCAATAAGGCTTTTTGAATTAAACAATCCGCCTATATAACTATATATAGTGACTGTAGCTTTGTCTAAATTATCAGGATTGGTTGAACCTGTTCCTTTATAGAAATTTAGATTAGTTTTGACTTCCCACATTGCATATAGTGTGACTATATGTTCATCGTGAGATAAATTATACCAAGTTGAATAATTACTACTTACTTTACCTTTTGCATCAAAGACAGTACTTCCTGTTGCATCAGGTTTCGTATTCCATCCATCAAAAACGGCTCCTGTATAATTTGGTGTTTGAAACACAATATTATCAAGTTTTCCACCCCAATAAACATGTATAGGACTTAATCCACCTGGGGAACTAGCTCCATTATAGTCAAATGTTATAATTTGTCTCCAAACTGCATATACAGTTACATTTTTAGAGAATTTACCTTTTTCCATATTACAATTGTAGTTAGACGTTTGCGGATTTGAATTTGGTGGCATATTTAATTTGTACCCATCTGTGTAGCTAACAATACCATTTAAAGCATCTGTTTTAGAAGTGGCCCATCCCACGAATTCATATCCAATTTTTTTGTATTGATTTATATCTAATGTAAAACCAGAATCAAATAAAGTTATTGTTTTTGGAGTTTCACCAGTAACGTCCGAGGTCGTATCAACGGAATCATAATTAATATAATATTCATCTTTATCGAATACAGCATAGAAGGTTCGATGCGATGTTTCGAAAAAATAATTAGGATCTGGCAATAAATCTTCGGTTATTACTCTTATCGAATTAATATCGGGGCCGAGGAAATAACCTTTAAAAATATAACCAGGTATTTCAGGTTTTTTATAATTTAATAATTGATCATTGATAGCTGAACTATTTGTTTCAGATGATTTTGAAGTATAAGATGTTACATTATTACCTCGAGTAAGACCAGTAATTTTCTTATCGTATTCAACAAAAGAATCACCTGTTGAAGGTAAAATTAAACTTATTTGTTGTGTATTATTTAGTTCAACAGAATATCTAAAAAAATCTCCTTTTTCTTTTGAAGAAGAATATGACGAATAATTTTTAAATCTTGATTCATGAGAGTAAGATTTTTTGATATCTTGTTTTAAATATTTTGGTGGAGCATTTTGAAAATCACTTTTAGAGAAATCTGAAAAAGGCGCACCATTTATTTTATATCCTCTATAAGTATTAACCATTCTACCAGTAGACATACCACCGGCACCACCTGGATTGGTTCCACCAATATTTTGAACAACATCATAATTTTTGGAATCTTTGGATTTAGTAGGTGATTGTCCAGCACCACCTGGATAATAGTAAGTATCATAAATAATCTTTCTACTTATCGCTACATCATACCAGATACCTCTTTCATAGGCTGAATTGACAGCCATTCTATTATCTTGAATTCCCGCAGCACCTTCTCGCCCAGCAGATAATTCAAGTTTAATTTCGTTATAAATCTCAAATTCACCCATACGAACACCTTCAGTATTAACTGAAGTTCTTCTAGCAGTTCTATAATAATAAACAGGACCTTGATTAGTACCCATAGCTTTTGCTGCAAATTGTCTTATATGAGACTCATAATAGTGTACGCCTGATTTAATATCACGTACATAAGATTGACCATTATGTGGAGTATCAATCGCAGTTTTAAATGAATATTCACCATAAGAATCAACTTGCAATTCTGTAGGAAATGCATCACCATATCCTGTTTGACCATCTATTCCATAACCACCAATTGCTGCACCTGCTGATCCTGCTCCACCTCCACCATTAGTAATTGGTGAGTTACGAACATACATTCTAATTCTATTTCTGTCAGTTTTATGTCCTGTATGGAATGCGAAACCAATACGATTATACATCTGATCCATCCCAGTACCATTTGGCCAACTAGTTTGAAGTTTTTTTGCGCCTTCATGATTATATTCAAACATATATTTTTCATAAAAAATCTCGTAAAGACCTAAGATGGTTCCATCTCCACCATTTCCACCATTTCCACCAATCGCACGTATTGTACCATACCCATAAACTTTCAAAGAATTTGGGTCAGTTAGCCTTATCCCAGCACCTCCACCTTTACCACTTTTCATAGTTTTGACAT
>JBOFSX010000156.1:0-1093 GCA_051651765.1 Anaeroplasmataceae bacterium
CAGAATTAGATATTACTAATTTTGAAACTCCATTAGTTGAAGATATGTCTTATATGTTTCAAATGTTACATATTTCCTCTTTAGATGTTTCTAAGTTAAACACATCAAAGGTTAAATCTATGAAAAACATGTTTAGTAGTTGTAATAACATAACTGCTCTTGACCTTTCTAAATTTGATACTTCTAGCTTAGAAAATATGAGCTATATGTTTACTGATATGAGCGAACTTACTAGCCTTGATATTTCTAGTTTTGATACTACTCTAGTTAAAAAAATGGATTATATGTTTTCTGGTTGTTCTAAATTAAATGCATTAAATTTTTCTAAGTTTAATTCTACATCTTTAAGCTCATCACAAAGTGTGTTTGAAAGTGCTACAGAATTAAAATTTATTTGTATTGATGCTTCAAATATAGAAAGCGCAAATAAAATGTTAGATATCATCGCAGCATCTCTTCTTGCTGAAAAACCAACTATTACAGTTAGTGAAGAAATACTATCTGAAATGAGCACTGCATATCCATCATATACATTTAATACAGCTTTCAATCCATCACTACAAGTAATAGCACCTAATTTATATTATATAGTTAATAAAGATACTTATTTATACTAATATTATTAAAAGAACCTATAATTTATATAGGTTCTTTTTTTTAAAATTATAATGCATAGTACTAATTAATTTGAAATTCAACCGAGACTGCTATTACTTTTAAATAAAAATTATTCAAACACTTACAAGTTGATATTACTTATTTAAAAAAGTAAATAAAATCATTAAAAAATCAATTGTATTTGACTAGATAATGATTTTAATATATTATTAATAGTAGTATTTAAGTTAATAATAATAATTTATAGCATTAACATTTCACTATAGTAATATTATAAATAAACTTATAATATCTTGCTTGTTCTTTTATAAATAATTTTAATTTCAAATTACTATAACGAATGTAATAGTTTGAAGCTTTACATAACAATATATAATAACTAAGGGGTATATATGAAAAAATTAATAGGATTTACTTTGGTAATAATTACAGTAACTACATTTACAATTATTTCCATACTTATGTTAAACTCGCT